>DCVU01000114.1 GCA_002327415.1 Smithella sp. UBA2180 | reverse complement strand
GTTCTTGTGGCGGGATGAATTCTCTGCCATTTTAATTTGGCAGGCATGCAGGAAGCAACAATTGCCGCCAGTTCCGCAGTTGTTTCAATGGGCGCAAGTTGTCTTTTCTTTGATATTGTCCTGGCTATTCTTGTTGCCATTTTTTCTTCTCCGTAAAACCTGATGATGTTTTCCAGTTCGTTTTGCGCGAAGCTGTTGACAATATCGTAAGCGCTAAGTTTTAAACTGCGATCCATACGCATATCGAGCAGCGCCTGTTTATTAAAACTAAAACCTCTGTGGTCTGTTTCCAGTTGATGAGAAGAAACTCCTAAATCCAGAAGAACACCATCAACTTTTTCTATATTCAAACTTTTTAGTATATTGTCTAAATCAGCAAAGTTAGCCTTGATCAAAATCTTGCGTGANNAGCGCGTCAGTTTCTTTAAGTATCGCGTAAGCGTGACCTGCACCCCCCACAGTGCAATCCACGTAAACTCCCGTTCTACTGACTAAAAGCGATTCAATAACTTCTTTAACCATTACCGGCTCGTGATAGAAGTCGGTAATCATGGTTTAAATTCCCAGATCAGCTATGAAGTCGGCGCATTTGTCAATTTCACCGGCGGCCTGTTTCATTCTTTCTTCGAAACGATCTTTCGACCAGATTTCGATATTCTTCAGCATGCCGGCCAGAACAATATCTTTTTCCAATTGGGCATATTCGCGTAAAGTCGGCGGGATAAGCACACGCCCTTGTCCGTCAATACTGCAATCAACCGCTCCGGACATAAAGAAGCGCTGAAATGAACGCACCTCTTTGCGCAACTTGGATTGATGGGCTACTTTTTCTTCAATTATCAACCACTCATCGTAAGGAAAAACCATCAAGTACTGGTCCCAGTTGGTAATCACAATCCGGTTGTCGTACTCATCCGCAAAAATTTCACGGAACTTGGACGGAAAGATTATTCTCCCCTTTTCATCGATAGTATGATGATATTGTCCTCTAAAAACCGACATCACTTCCCTCCACGATAAGCCACTTTACTCCACCGAGCCAACTATAAAGACGACAATTACCTTTGTCAAGCAAAAAATTTAACTTTTTTCAGGGTTAAGTAACTTAAAATCACTGGGGAAATACTGAAATAACGGGAATTTTTTTTGAATTGAAAAAAATAGTGGAATTAAAAAAATTTATTTAAAAATTAAAGGCTTTTTTTATTCTTTTTTATTTATGTTCTGGCACTGCAAGTTGCTGTATTGATTCACTATTAATATATCGATAGCGATTTATAGCCTGATTGTGCTCAATTAGTGAAGCTGAAAAAAAGTGTGAACCGTCTTTTTTAGAAACAAAGTAAAGGTATTTAACGGGAGCCGGATACAATGCAGCTTTCAAGGAGGCCAACCCGGGATTGGCAATTGGTCCTGGCGGCAGACCTCTTATTACATAAGTGTTGTAAGGAGATTTTCTTTTCAAGTGACTACGTAAAATTTTACCTTCAAAATTATCCAAATCATAAATGGCCGTGGGATCGCTTTGCAAACGCATTTTCTTCTTGAGCCTGTTGTGAAATACAGCTGAAATCATGGGTTTTTCCGCATCATCACCTGATTCTTTGCCAATAATAGAGGCAAACGTAACAAGCTTATGAATGTCTAGTTTCATCTCCCTGGCTCTTTTAATCATTTCCGGTGTTACTTTTTTCCAAAACTGATTAACCATAATTTTCATAATCTGGCGAGTACTCATCGAACGATCTAAAAAATGAGTGTCTGGAAAAAGATAACCTTCTATGGAGTCAGCTTCAATCCCCAAAGATTCCAGAAATTCCTCATCGCCGGCCAATTCAAAAAAATTCTCTTTATTAATCAATTTTTCTTTGTCCAAAAGCGCGGCAATTTCCCGCATAGATAGATCCTCGCAGATAACAACCTTATGAATTTTTATTTCACCGCACAATAATTTATCAATCATAGCTGCGGGAGACAGGGATGTATTAAATTCATATTCACCAGCGCGAATGGAACGTACGGCTCTTTTCCCTATGGCCAAACTATAAAAGAAAACACGGTTTTTGATCAGTCCTGACTGATTGAGTATTTCCGTAACTTTTAAAAAACTGGAACCTGTTGGTATATCTACCAGCACATTTACATTTTTTTTATCAATGGAACTAATTGAATAATTTAATAGCAAAACACAAAAGACAAAAATAACAGCAATAAAATATAAAATAACGCGGCGAACTGTTCTGCCCGTAAAAGAGGACTTCTTAAAAAACCTGAACAAGAGAATCCGCCTTATCCATGAATTTTTCTCTATTCTATTTTTTTTATCAGATTTATTCATATTTTTTGCGGAATTAATTTGAAATTATTTAGTGATAGAATCCAGATAACCTTGAAGAATCAGGCAGGCGGCCATTTTATCCACCATTTTTTTTCTTTTTTTCCAATGGACGCCGGAATTGATCAGTATTTCTTCAGCTTCTTTGGTAGAGAGTGTTTCCGGCCACTTAATAACAGGCAGAGAGAAAGTCTTAATAAGCAGAGTTGAGAAACGATTCACTTTTTCACATTGTATGCCCTCTGAACCATCAAGCCGAACAGGATAACCTATTACAATTTTTTCCACATTGTAGCTTTTGATCAGATTACCCAGGATATCCCCGTCATGTCTCTTGCTTTTTCTGATGATAGTAGGCAAACCCTGCGCAGTTATTCCCAGTTCATCGCAGATGGCAGCCCCAATTCTTTTTTCACCGTAATCCAGACAAAGTATACGCAAACATAACCTCTTGACGCATTTCTAACAATTTTCACCAATATTTTCAATCATTAAATCATCGGCTGTTTTGCGCGGGTTAATACAGGTTTTTGTCCATGCAAGCTATATAATAAATTATAATGTTGTGAAAAAGTGAGGAGTTTGTTATTTTCCACAAAATATTGATCAAATCAAACAGGCAAATAACATGAAACATTTTGTTCTTGGTACAGCCGGTCATGTCGATCACGGGAAAACAGCATTAATTAAAGCGCTTACCGGAGTAGACACCGATCGTCTGAAAGAGGAAAAAAAAAGGGGCATTACCATTGAGCTGGGCTTTGCTTCACTTGCCCTTCCTTCCGGCCAGACACTCGGAATTGTGGATGTTCCCGGCCATGAAAAATTCATCAAAAACATGGTTTCCGGCGCTGCGGGTATTGATCTGGTTATGATGGTTATTGCCGCAGACGAGGGTATCATGCCGCAAACCAAAGAACATTTAAGTATTTGTTCTCTTTTGGGAATTTCCCAAGGCATCGTCGCCCTGACAAAAATTGATCTTGTAGAAAAAGACTGGCTGGACCTTGTAAAATCGGAGATCACCGAATTCTTTCAAGGCTCTTTTTTGGAAGGCACACCCATTGTGCCTGTATCCGCCATTAAACAAGAAGGGCTTACTGATCTGATAGCGGCAATCGATGCGACTGTAAGTAAAATTAATGAAAAAGCGGATGATGGAATTTTTCGTCTGCCTGTGGATCGCGTATTTACGATGAAAGGCTTCGGCACCGTCGTTACCGGCACACTGGTTTCCGACCATATCAAAACCAGCGAAGAAATTGAAATACTTCCCGAAAATATTAATGCCCGCATCAGAGGCATTCAGGTTCATAATCAGCCGGTGGAGGAAGCCTGGGCTGGTCAACGCACGGCTATTAATCTTCAAGGTGTTGAAAAATCGACCATTGAACGCGGCAACGTCCTTGTGCGCCCTAAAACCATCCGGCCATCTCAAAGATTAGATATTTTTGTCGAATTTCTCTCCTCTAATTCTAAAAATCTGAAGAACCGGGCACTCGTTCGTCTGCACACGGGCACAAGCGAAATCATCACCCGCATAACATTACTGGATAAAGATGAACTTGCGCCGGGACAAAAAGCCTTTGCTCAATTGGTTCTGGCCAATAAAGATGTGATTGTCGCCGGTGATCGTTTTGTTCTGCGCAGCTACTCGCCGGTAACAACAATTGGCGGCGGTCAGATTATTGATCCCCTGCCCACAAAGCATAAAAGGCAAAACGAGAAAGTTATTGCCGATCTGAACATATTGCAAAGCGGATCGCTGGCGGAGAAAATTTCCGTAATCATGGAGAGAACAGTATTTTCCGGTATCAATTTGCACGGACTTAACTTTCGTCTTGGTATAAACATAAAGAAAATCCGGGAAGCTCTGGAGGGTCTGCTTTCCGCTAAAAAAGCGATCCTTCTGGATAGTGAAGATACAACTGTCATCTCCGCTTATTTTTACAATCAGTTGGAAGAACTCATTGGTAAAAATCTTGCCACCTATCATCAGAAAAACCCTTTGCAGGTGGGCATTTCCAAAGAACAGCTCAAAGAAACTCTCGGCCGCGCCATATCGGTAAAATTATTCAATCTGGCGTTGAAGAACCTTGGTAAAAAAGAAATTATTGTCAGCGACAAAGACAATGTCCGAATGGCAGGGTACCATGTGGAACTGGCCGGTGATCTCGATTTTCTGCGTCATAAAATTGCCATGATTTACAGTGAGGCCGGACTTACGCCGCCTTCTCTTACCGATGTTATAAACGGCTTCAAGGATCAAAAAACCAAAGCACAAAGCATTATAAAACTGATGCTCAAGGACGGAGATTTAATTAAGATTAATGAAGAAATGTGCTTTTCGAGTGGTGCTTTGAGCAAATTGCGAGATGATTATAAAGCAATGCTGGTAAAAGACGGCAAGGCGACACCGGCGACATTCAAAGATTTAACCGGACTTTCGCGCAAATACATTATCCCACTGATGGAATATTTCGATGTAAATAAATTAACCGTAAGAGTAGACGATCACCGCATTTTACGGGAACAAACGTGAGTAATACAATAAATTCTTAAGAAAAGGCGGGTAAAAATTTGAAGAATAAAGAAATTTATCTTAAAGACATCAAGCAGGGGGAAAAGGTAGCATCCACATTTTTGGTTGCCGAAAAGAACATGGCCTTTTCTCTGAAAGGCTCTCCTTATCTGAACGTTCGCCTGAAGGATAAAACCGGCGAGCTCGATGGTAAGGTCTGGGACAACGCGATGGAATTAGATCAACAGTTTAAGAAAGGCGATATAATTTATATTGAAGGAAAAGCCGCTAATTATAAAAATTCAATTCAAATATCGATCGTCAAAATTGTAAAGAATGCGTGGGAAGATGTCGAACCTGCCGACTATTTACCCGCGGCAAAAGGCGAAGTTGTGGCCATGTTTGATGAAATGCTCGCCTATGTTGAAAAAATTCAGACCAAGCCGCTGCAAGATTTACTGCAAGCTTTCTTTCGTGATCAAAAAACCGTGGAGCTTTTTCAGAGAGCGCCCGCGGCAAAAGGTTTTCATCACATTTATTTAGGCGGACTTCTGGAGCACACGCTTTCTGTCGTGCGCTTACTGGAAAAAGTATCCGAACATTACCCAACTCTCAACAAGGACATGCTTATTACCGGGGGTATTCTTCATGATATCGGAAAAATATATGAATTTTCTTATGACCACATAATTGATTACAGCGATGAAGGAAGATTAATCGGCCATATAGTGATGGGCGTGGAAATGATCGATAAAAAAATAGACAACATCCCCGATTTCCCTCCGCAATTAGCGCTGGAATTACGCCATATTATTTTAAGTCATCACGGAGAATTTGAATTCGGTTCTCCTAAGCGCCCGAAAACTCTGGAAGCTTTGGTCGTCCATTACATTGATGATCTGGACGCCAAGTTTAACGCATTTCAAATATTAATCACTGATTCTACCAATACCGATTCCGACTGGACAAACTATAACCGCCTTTTGGAACGTTTTATTTATAAAGGGAAACCACGGGTATGAATTCCGAGCAAGCGGCAAGATATCATATGCGTTGAGTCACGCGAATTGACACCGACTTTGAAACTTAAGCGAGGTAGGGCGCGTTTCCTAAACGCGCCGATTCGTACTGCTCGGGGAGCAGTTACTACAGTATCCACCTTCGTCACTACGTGACACCTCCGCCAGCGGAGGACAAGGAATAACATTCTTTGCTATTGCAACACAGTCTTAGACACCGGGCAGATAAAACATCCAAAGGTAGCCGAATGAAGGCGGATTGACATTATTCTCCCTTAAAATTCGGGGCTCTCTTTTCCATAAAAGAGATGAAGGCTTCTTTCAAATCTACCGATGTCATTAAAAACATGTTCTTTTGTATCGCCAAAACCATACCTTCAGTGACGCTTGTATAGCGGCTGAAGTTTAGAACCTCTTTTGTGCACTGAATGGCAAGGGGAGCATTCGTGGCTATTTGTCTTGCCAATTGTTGAGCGGCTTTCATGAGGGCGTCTTTATCCGCGTAAACTTCAGCGACAAGACCCATCTTTTCGGCTTTAAGCGCGGTATAGTTTCCTGCTGTATAGGCCATCTCTCTGGCAAATCCCTGGCCGATTATCAACGGAAGCCGTTGCAGTGCACCCATATCGGCAACCAATCCAATGTTTGCTTCTTTAAGACAGAAAATTGCGTCTTCGCTGCAGATACGGATATCGCAGGCAGAAATTAGATCAAGTCCACCGCCGATACACTTGCCATGGATGGCGGCAATGACCGGTTTGGGACATTCTTCAATGGCATTGCAACAATCAAACAATGGCTGGATTTTCTTTATGGCATTAAAAACACCTTTGGCCGAATCATTGAAGCCTGAAACAGCATCTTTCAAATCGAGACCGGCGCAAAAAATTCTGGCCTTGCTTTGCAGAATAATTGCCCTTACCTCATCCATAGAACCCAGCGTTTTGAAAACGCCGGCAATCTCCGCGGCAAAATCCAGACTCAAAGCGTTCAGGCTTTTCTCTCTGGCTAAAGTTACTGTCGCGATAAAATCCTTAATCTCCAGTTCAATATATTTATACGTCATATATTTTCCCTCATGATTTTTTGTAGAGAGAATTTTTTATGATATATTGGCGGACTTTATCCGGTGTGAGATATTTTATAGATTTGCCTTCTTTGATCATTTCTTTCATGTGGGAAGAAGAAATGTCCAAAAAGCTTACATGACGGAAATATATGGTATGTCCCGTCGGGCCTTTGAATCCATCAATTTTTTTATCGTAGGTAAATTTCGCGGCGAATTCTTTCGGCAGAATTTCATTGAGACTCATATCGTCATAACCGGGACGGGTCATCACAGCAAAATGGCACAACAGCAGAAGTCTCTCCCAGTCTTTCCAAGTTGTTACCGCCTGAAAAGCGTCCTGTCCGACGATGAAGTAAAGCTCCAGATCTTCCATATATTTGTTGAGAATATATTCCACTGTTTCCACGGAATAAGATTTGCCGGAACGTAATTTCTCCACTTCAGAAAAAGAAAAATTAACATTATCTTCAATTGCCAGGCGAATCATTTGTTCACGATGATTAAAAGATGTTATTTCCGCTTCCAGCTTGTGCGGCGGCCGCGATGAAGGAACAAAAATAATGCGGTTCAAATTAAAAATTTCCAGCATCTCCTCCGCGCCGCGCAAATGACCGAAATGAATCGGATCAAATGTTCCACCTAAAAGTCCCCATCTCATGTTCGCACCTGCCCGTTACCATAAATTATAAATTTTGTTGTAGTTAATTCCTCCAGCCCCATAGGACCGAAAGCGTGAAGTTTTGTAGTTGATATTCCGATTTCGGCACCAAGACCCAATTCAAAGCCATCGCTGAAACGCGTCGAAGCATTAACCAGCACAGTTGAAGAATTGACCTCATTTAAAAAACGCTGGGAATTGGCATAGTCATTCGTAATTATTGATTCTGTATGCAAAGAACCGTATTTCTCAATATGCGCGATAGCTTCATCAATATTTTCTACAACCTTTACAGCCAAGATCAAATCGAGATATTCCGCATACCAATCATTTTCGTCGGCTTTTTCAATCTTTTTTAAGATCAATTTTGTTTTTTCACATCCTCTTATAACAACCCCGGCTTTTCTTAATTTATTCGCCGCCAGCGGCAGAAATTTACCGGCAATATCTTTATGCACAAGCATTGTCTCCAAGGCATTGCACACGCCAGGGCGCTGAGTTTTGGCGTTCAAACAAATATTAATAGCCATGTCAATATCTGCATGCGCGTCTACAAAAACGTGGCAGACTCCTTTATAGTGTTTGATTACCGGTATTCTGGATTGAGCGACTACGGCGCGAATTAATTCTTCTCCGCCGCGTGGTATGATTAAATCAATATACTCATCCAACTGCAGCATCTCCGATACAGCTTCACGATCGGTAAACGGAATTACCTGAATCACGTTTGCGGGTATTGATGTTTCCTGCAATACTCGCTGCAGGACGGAAGCAATTGCCAGATTGGATTTGATTGATTCGGAACCACCCCGCAGAATTACGGCGTTGCCGGACTTGAGACAAAGAGCGGCGGCATCAACGGTAACATTGGGACGCGACTCATAAATAATACCGATGACTCCCAGTGGAATGCGCATTTTACCGACCAATAGCCCGTTGGGTCTGCGCCACATGGAAATTACTTTTCCCACTGGATCAGGCAACGCTGCCACTTCTCTTAATCCTTTGGCCATCTGTTCAATCGTGGCCGGCTTCAGTGTCAGACGTTCCAGCATGGCTTTGGCAAGACCGGATTTCTTGGCTCTGATTACGTCTTGGGAATTTTCCGTAAGAAGAAATTTACTATTCATCTCCAGTTCATCCGCCATGCGCAAAAGGACTTTATTTTTTTCCGTTTCCGTCATGCGGGAAAGTTTTCGCGCCGCCAACGCTGCGTCCCGGGCTATTTGTTGTACCGAATCTTTTATATCCACAACTTAATCCTTAAATAAATTTACTTGCATTTTCTCTAATTATTGATAAAAACTCCTCGCCTGAACAGATAGCAAAAACATTGAAGAACTTAATTGTTTTCAGTTTTTAACAGCAAGAACTACTAATGTTAATCTACAAAACAAACGTTTACGTGTCAAGGCCTTTGCCCAACAGAAATTATGAGCCAAATACGAATTAAAGCCGGTAAAAATATTTACCAAATAATTAAAGACGGCGGATTTAACTTTGATTCCGTGTCAACTTACTTCGGACCGGCGGTGGGACCGCGTTGGCTTATTGCCAGTGGATTCGATTTGACTCTCCTCAAGGATGGTTTTCTAGGACGTTCAAAACCGGTTCAACTGGTAGGCGCCTCTGCAGGTGCGTTTCGTTTTGCCGCCTGGCTGCAGCCCCAAGCCGTCGAATCCTATCAAAAACTTCTGGAAGCCTACATAAACGTAACGTATAAAAAACAAGATACGCCGGCAACATCTCTAGAGGAAATTACCAATATCATCAATGCCTATCTGGAAGACGACGCCCTGCCTTTCGCTCTGGCCAACAAAAAATATCGTCTGGTTATAATCACTGCGCGGGCGTGCGGGCTTGTCGCTTTTAAAAATACCGGATTACAAAAACTGGGGCTAGCAACCTGTTTTGTATTCAATTATTTCAGCCGGGAAAATATTTATAAATTCGCACAGAGGGTTGTTTTTTATAATGCTTCCAAGCCGCCGGCATTTTGCCTTAGATCACAATTCCGTGGAATTTACGTACAACTAAACGAGATTAATTTTAAATATGCCGTTCTGGCCTCGGGAGCCATTCCTCTCGTTATTGACGGCGTGAATGATATTTACGGCGCCCCTCGCGGTGTCTATCGCGACGGAGGTCTCATTGATTATCATCTAACGCATCAGTTTGCCGCCAAAGAAAATGAAATTGTGCTTTTCTTTCATCATCAGGAACGGATTATTCCGGGTTGGCTTGATAAAAATATTACTCGGCGTGTGCCGGAAGCAGAAACACTAAGCAATGTTTTAATGGTTTTACCATCGCAGAGTTTTATCGAAAATCTCCCGGGCGGAAAAGCGCCCGACCGCACCGATTTGGTTACATTCATTAACGATCAGGA
Organism: Smithella sp. UBA2180; assembly: GCA_002327415.1. GTDB lineage: Bacteria > Desulfobacterota > Syntrophia > Syntrophales > Smithellaceae > Smithella. Next base: position 25,617 of record DCVU01000114.1, on the reverse strand, counting down.
AACAAGAATTAAAAACTGGCATAAAGCCGTGGAATTATCCGCGCCGCTGGGCGAAGAATTTCTGGAATTGGTGGCAAGCGGAAAGATCAGGGAAATAGTGGAGAAGATTTAAATAATTAAGTAATTAAGGGTTAAGTATAATTGAGGCGCTTCGCGCAATCTCTTTTTTCTTAAAACTTAATTACTTAAATCTTAAAACTTTTTTTAAAAATATGATTATTCAGGAACTGCTTAATATTTACAAATCCTGCACGCTTTGCCCGCGCGCCTGCCGGGTTGACCGGACAAAAACAGAGTTGGGCTATTGCCGTCTTCCTGCCGATATCGTCATGGATTGCGCGCTGGCCCATCATGGTGAAGAGCCTCCTTTATCAGGAACGCAAGGCGCCGGAACAATTTTTCTTTCTTCATGCAATCTGGGGTGCATCTATTGCCAGAACTATCAGATTTCTCACAGCGCGGAGGGGCGCCATCTGACAGTATTGGATCTGGCCAAGATCATGCTGGATCTTCAAAAAAAAGGCTGTCACAACGTTGAGCCGGTCACACCGACGCCGCAGGCTCCTCTGGTGATGGAGGCTCTGTGCATGGCGCGTATGCAGGGACTTACGGTGCCGTTTGTTTACAATTGCGGCGGCTATGAACATCCGGCAGTTATCAAATTGTTCGACGGCATGGTTGATATTTATCTGCCGGACTTTAAATACGGTCTGGAAGAAGACAGCATCATTTTTTCTTTCGCGCCGGAATATCCCCGCTTTGCGCTGGATTCGATAAAAGAAATGGTAAAGCAGGTCGGCGACGGTCTGGAGTTGAAAAACGGTGTTGCTCAGAGAGGAATAATTATTCGCCATTTGGTTTTACCCGGTAGAATAGAAAACTCAAAAGAAGTTCTAAGACTGATCAAAAAAGAAATATCCACGTCGGTTCAACTTAGCCTCATGTCTCAATACACGCCTATTGTCAAAGTACGCCATCATCCGATTTTAGGTCGCAGAATCACCAAAAGTGAATACGAACAAGTTATGGATTATGCACTGAAGTTAGGTTTCGATAATATCTTTGTTCAGGAAGTCAACGACTACGAACTGACACCGGATTTTGACCGGGATAATCCCTTCGACTAATAGAGATGGCCTGCTTGAATGGACAATGTTTGCGCAGGTCATGCGCTTTTTATATCTGTGATTCATTCAATTGTTTCAAATCTTCTAATAAATTTACAGTATCTTTTGTTGATGATAAATTAAAAGCATGACTACTTCTATTCCACAATGATGTTATTTCGTTCAAAATTCTTTTTGATTCGTCAATAAGCTGTTTGAACTGATTTGGTGTTACTTTTGCCTCTTTCCAAATCCCATCATCATTGAGAGCATTTGATCTGTGTCCAAACATTTTATTCCTAAGAACGGAGACCTTGACCCATAAAGGTTTTATTTTTTTAATCTCTGATTCTATTTTCTTTAATTCTTGATTTGGAATAGAATCTTGACTTTTAAGAATTTTCAAAAGCTGGGGTAAGTTTACTGTGTCTTTTCTTGTCTCATATAATCTATAGAGTGAAACTATCATCGCAACGAAATGAGCATGAAGAGAGGTCTGAAAAAAAAGCGGATATTTGTTTAGAATATCAACATAACGCTTACGACTTTCTTTTTCTTTATAAGTCCACCAAATTTCATAGTTCAATCCTGCAACAATAATGGCATGCTGCAACTCTTTAACATTTTTTTGAATCTCATCATTCATCAATTGTCACATTTTCTTTTGCTATCGAAGATTATTAATAGAAATTATGCACTACATGTTACATTTAGCGCAGACATCAATCTATATATGAAAGATTAAAAACTTTTTCCCAGTGATTCAAGATTTCGCTCGATCATGTCTCGATTAAGCTTATACTCTAATATAAACTCTCTGAGCGTCATGTCACTTTTTTTGATATTGCAGGTGTTGCATATGTATACCATATTGGAAATAGTCGATCTACCTCCTTTTGAGATTGGGTAAATATGATCAGCATGTGCCATCTTGCCAATCTCTTTTCCGCAATATGGACAGGTTTGGTTCATTGGTAGTTTAGTCTTAACTGAACGGGCAACTTTTCTAGATTTTCCTTCATATTCCGCAATGACAGATGTTTTTTGCTTTAAGGCTTCTGCCTTCTTTCTTTTGCTGTTAATTTGTTCTAGTCTTTTTTCTGCTACTAGGAGTGCAGCCCACAAGTCGCCTGTCATCAGTTCACTGTATTGGTTCATTTCCAAGTCACTCTTCTGTTTATTCAGTTCTTCTTCTATTCTATATTTTTCTCGGTAGAGGGCTTGTAGTTCAGGGGTTGATTTCTCAAACAAACCGAAAATTTGTCTATTATTGGGATCAGATGTTATGGATTTTATCTTTGTATTAATATTCATTAAATCGAAAGCTTTTAACGTTCGCGCATGTTTGATCATTCCATAATCTGGAGCTTCCTTTAATTTTTTCTTTAAATCTTCAATGTAATTTGGCAGCTTCTTTTCAGAAATATTTTCTATAATACTCTTCTCTTTATAATATGTCGGACCCCTCCGATTGGCATAATATCTCTTCATCATACGACCTATATAAAATTAATTCTTCTTCCAGATTTGTAGGGTGGAACAAGTGTAGCGGTTCCACCCTATTCGAACGTTCGGTGGATGCGCTTCGCTTCATCCACCCTACAGTCTTAGGGGCTGTTCAAAAGCTTGTCCCGTACTTGATACGGGATGTTCAGATGCAAGGCGGGCAAAAACTGAACCGCGAGGCGTATTATACATACGTTGAGCGGTGCGGTTTGCAGCGCAACGCCGCAGACCATGGTGCCCTTTAGGGTATGGACTTTTTTCAACAGCCCCATAATTATGGCATTTCGAAAATTTGTACCCCCGCCGGCGGCTGGAACTGGAACATTTTTTGCGCCACTCCAGTATTTATGAAAATATTGGAAAATTTCAGCGTGGTAGAATTGCCCATAACATCATCGAAGCTTACCTGCAAAATATAAAAATTGTTTTTGTCAACGGTAAGCATAACCGAATTGCAGGCAGCCGTCTTTTCCCTGGGAATCAACATAAGTAAATAATTGCCGTCTTTGTCGATAGCTTTGGGTTCGGCATGCTTTATTACAAAATCATCTTGCATTTTCCCCGATCCGGCAAAAAAGTTTATTAAAAACTTCGATTGGAAAACACTTTCCGACTTCTGCTTATAAGCAACCTTTTCCTTGGCAAGGTAGAGCCACGCGGTTTTACTGTTAATCACCAGTTTTTTACCTTTGGGATTGGAGTATTCCCAGAGCATATTCTTCGGATTCTTAAAATAAACGCGGCCTTCTTCCCTTTGAGTTTTCTTGACTGATGTTAATGTTGCTTCCTGAATGAAATTAGCTTTCAGGTCTTTTGTTTTCTCATAAGTGCTCTGAAACTTTTGCGCGATATCGCCAACGGTTGGAAGTTCTTCGGAAAAAGCACAACAAGGCAGAGCCAGCAGCGATAGAATAAGGAAAAGAACAATCTTTGTTGCCGTAAATAGCTCATTTGTTTTGAAAAATTTTTTTATCATTTTTTTATAAAAAACCAGCCATTGATGGCATATTTTCCCCCGGGAAGTTTATATCTGCCCTTATCCATGCTCCATAAGTAACGATGATATAAGGCTCTATTAATAAGTTATTGATTATATTGAATATTTTAATTGCCCAAACTTTGTGCAATCTGGTGTAAAATCGTAACAATTACGCACTTACAGGGATTATCAACAAAGTTATCAACAACCATTTCCACAGTGTTGTGGAATACAAACCCAAATGCCTGTATCAAAGAAGAAAAATAATAATTTACTTCTTGGGAATGTTTTTCCCATCAAATATTTTGACGCGCCATCCGAAAGGATCAGTCTTCAATCCATACTGAATTTGCAGGATTTCATTATAAAGTTTTTCTGCCAGCGCTCCGGTCTTGCCGCCGTTGATGGCATATTCCTTACCGCGGAAATGAATATGACCCACCGGCGAAACTATAGCCGCCGTTCCGGAAGCAAAAGCTTCTTTCAACAAACCGTTCTGCGAAGCAGTTATAACTTCACCAATAGATATCTGTCTTTCGACAACTTTGGTTCCTAGATGTTTCGCCAAAGCAATAACCGAATTTCGCGTGACGCCCGGTAAAATTGATCCACCCAGATGAGGCGTGACTAATTCATCGCCGATCAGGAAAAAGATATTGCTGGTGCCGACCTCTTCCACATACCTTTTCTCGGAGGAATCCAGCCACAGAACCTGCGTGTAACCCATATTCGTAGCAATTCTACTGGCGTAAAGACTGGCGGCATAATTACCGGCTGCCTTAATATGGCCAATACCCCCGCGCACCGCGCGAGAGTATTCCTCCGACACATACATTTTGGTAGGAGAGAATCCCTGCGGATAATAAGCGCCTACCGGCCCCACGACGATAAAGAAGAGATACTCATTGGCGGGATGCACTCCGAGGGCCGCTTCCGTCGCAATCATCGTCGGACGGATATACATGGAAGTTCCGACTCCCTTAGGAATCCAGTCTTTTTCCATAATGATCAGTTTTTTCATGGCTTCCATGAAAAGATCCTCATCAATGGCCGGCATGCAGAGTCTTTCCGCCGACGAATTCATTCTTTTAATGTTTTCCTGCGGACGGAAGAGATAAATTGCTCCGTCCTGACCTCGATAGGCTTTGAGGCCTTCAAAAATTTCCTGCGCGTAATGCAGGCACATCGCCGTTGGATCCAACTGTAATTTACGGTATGGCTCAATTACCGGATCATACCACCCCTTGCCTTCTTTATATTTCATATTGAAAAAGTGGTCCGTAACCACCTTGCCAAAACCAAGCTTGGACTCATCACGTGGTTTAGCTTTTCTTTCTTTAGTTGGTGTTTTCCTTATTTTAATTTCCATAAATGCCTCTCTCACCAGGCTCTAGCCTCAGTTATATTCTTTTACTATCCGCAAATCGGTCTGGTATTAAAATTTTTCTTTGACATAGCACTAAATTAAACTTCTATCAAGACTTCGGTACTGAATTGCTTCGGCAACATGAGCAGGTTCAATATTTTCCTTGTTTTCCAGATCAGCGATGGTCCGGGATAATTTTAATATCCGGTTTACCGCCCTGGCGCTTAATCCCAGTTTTTCAATGGCCATTTCTATCAGTTTATGCGATTCTTCGCTTATAGGACAAAAATTCCGTATTTGTTTTTCCGTCATTTGGGCATTACAAAGAATGCCTTTATGGCCAAAACGCTTTTTTTGCAGATCACGTGCTTTGTTTACGCGATCTCTAATTGTTGCTGAAGATTCTCCCAATTCTTTACCGGACAGAGCCCGGTATTTAACTGAAGGCACCTCAATATGTAAATCTATTCGATCCAATAACGGTCCTGATATTTTGGATTGATACTGACGAATCTGCTGCGGACTGCATCGGCATGTATGCACACGGTCGCCAAAATAACCGCAGGGGCAGGGATTCATTGCCGCCACCAGCATAAATTTCGCGGGAAAAGAAGCCGTTACTAAAGAACGTGTAATTGTTATGGTGCCATCTTCCAGCGGCTGTCGGAGGGCTTCCAGCGCGTTTTTCTTGAACTCAGGAAGTTCATCTAAAAAAAGAACCCCCATATGGGCAAGGCTTATTTCTCCCGGACGAGGTGTCTGGCCGCCGCCAACAAGACCGGCATCGGATATCGTGTGATGCGGCGAACGAAAAGGCCGCACAGCGATTAACATTTCTTTTTTATTCAAAGAGCCGGCTATGGAGAATACTTTGGTTACTTCGATAGCCTCATCAAAGGAAAGATCGGGTAAAATAGTCGGAAGTCTTTTTGCCAGCATACTTTTTCCGGAACCGGGCGGACCGATCATTAATACATTATGGCCGCCTGCCGCCGCAATTTCCAGCGCTCTCATTGCTTGTTTCTGACCTTTTATTTCATTGAAATCGACGTCATATTCACGTGTTTTTTGAAAAATTTTATTTATATCCAAACAAAGAGGTTCGATGTTACTCCGGCCGGCTAAAAATTCCACAACATCCGGCAGAGTTTTCACCGGATAGACGTTAATCCCTTCCACCATAGCAGCTTCTGCGGCATTATCTTCGGGAACAAAAACCGATTTGATGCCCATTTCTTTTGCTTTAAAAGTAGCGGGCAAGACACCGCTTACGCCTTTGATGCTGCCGTCGAGAGACAGTTCTCCAATAAAAAAACAACCCTTTAAAGCGGCTTCTTTAATTAATTCTTCCGCGGCCAGAATGCCCACAGCAATGGGAAGGTCAAAACCCGTCCCTTCTTTTTTAACATCTGCGGGAGCTAAGTTGACGGTTACATGACTGCGGGGGAAACGATAACCGGAATTTTTGATGGCGGCCTTGATCCGGTCTCTGCTTTCCTTGACCGAAGCATCAGGCAGACCGACCGTGGCAAATTGAGGCAGACCCTGTGATGTGTCCACTTCCACATATACCGGATAGGACTCCATGCCAATGACGCTCATGCTGATTACTTTAACGAACATCGCACGCCTTCTTTAAATGAAATTTGTTGAGATACTAGCTAATTGGAATTTATATATCAAGACATTTCCTGTAAAAGTATACTTAAACCGGACGAATCTAAAAAATTACCTGAAAAAAATATTTACGTTTCTTGACTCATTAATTGGCCTATGTTAATGTCCATTTAATCAATTGATTCAACAATAAATTCCAAAGTTAATAACTGATATGAAAAAATTATCTCATGTAAATAATGAAGGCCATGTCCAAATGGTGGATGTTACAGCTAAGGTGGAGACTTTTCGCAAGGCGAAAGCCCGGGGAATTGTCAAAATGGATTCTCAAACTCTAAAATTAATAGAAAAAGGTCAAATTGCCAAAGGGAATGTTTTGACAACGGCAAAAATTGCAGGCATTATGGCTGCAAAGAAAACGGGAGAACTCATTCCTCTCTGCCATCCGCTGCAATTAACGGGAATTGACGTAGATCTAAATATTGATCATAAAAACTCGCAAATTGTAATAGAAGCTCAAGTGCAAATAGCAGGGAAAACCGGTGTGGAAATGGAAGCGCTAACAGCCGTGAGCATTGCCGCTTTAACTATTTATGATATGTGTAAGGCTGTAAATAAGAAAATAGTTATCGGAGAAATCATGCTTTTAGAAAAAAGTGGCGGTAAAAGCGGCACTTTTATTCGTGACTAGTGAGAAACAATTAAAACCATTCGGAAAAGTAATATTTGCATGTTTTATTAATCAATCAAATTAAATCAGGAAACTAATAAATGACACAAAGTATTTTTAAAATTAAAAGGACTTTCCTCATACCTTTTATCACTGTCGTTGTTCTTCTCTTCTTATTGTTTCTAATCAGTTTATTTAAAGGTCAAATGTTGGAGAAAATCATTCTAGCAGTTTCTTTCGCCATTACCTTATTTGTTGCTGTTGAAGCAACAAAAAGAAAAATTATTGTAACTAACGAAGGCTTAAAAATAGAGAAGTTTTTTCGTATAAAAGAATTTACTTGGGCAGAGATTACACAATTAGGAGTTGTTATCCTGCGTAATAAAATTTATTTTATATTAACAACGACTAAGGGATTTTATTTTTTTTCCAATTTATTAGAAAACCATGCTTTACTTATTCGTTCTCTTGTGGATAAGGTAGACAATGAGAAAGTCGAAATAGAAGTTAAGAATTATCTGGAAAATCCTGTGGAACAACGTTCTTTGATTGTGATGTGCTGGTTCGGTGTTTTAATCAGTACTGCCTTTATAATTTTAAAATTATTATCATTCTAGCTTTGGAATTAATCATTCTTTTTAATTACATTTTTACTTTCTTAGTAAATTACCAGGAAGGAGTAAGCTTCAAAAAATGCGATCGAAAAAGCATAATAAGTCAGAAATTGTTATGAATGTTAAGACAACCCCTTATGTGGCTGTTGAAGAAATAATGGAAAAAAACCTGGAAGATATTGCTACGGTGCTATCTTCTTCCGGTGATCGCAAAAGCAAACTTTACGAAGAAGTTATGAGTATGGTGGAAAAAGGTTTATTTAAAATTGCTTTGCGCCGGTCAAATGGCGTAAAGAGTTCGGCTGCAGTTTTTTTAGGCATTAACCGCAACACATTTACCGATAAAATGGCTAAGCTGGGTATTAGCTGTGGGAAAAATAATAAATAGCCGTTTAAAAAAATTTTATGACTAGAACCATTAAGAAAACTGTAACCTTATCTCCAAAGATAATTTGTCTCTTAAAAAAAGGGGTTCGGATGACGGCCCCTTTTTCTGTGGAAATCGGTGATGAAGTAAATCCGGAAAGGATCGCCGGTTCTTCAATAATTTATGGCGCGGCAAGGATTTACGGCGAAAACACATTAATCTCTCCAGAAGTAAAACTGGGATTCGAAGCGCCTGTTACTCTAATTAATTGTCAACTGGGCAATGCAGTTGAACTCAGGGGTGGATACTTTACCAATTCGGTTTTTTTGAATAAAGCAACAATGGGCAGCAACGCACAGGTTCGTTCCGGCTGCCTTTTGGAAGAAGAAGCAGGCGGAAACCATTGTGTAGGTTTAAAGCAAACAATCCTCTTTCCTTTCGTACAATTGGGAAGTCTGATTAATTTTTGCGATTGCCTGATGGCTGGTGGAACGAGTCGAAAGAATCACAGTGAAGTGGGTAGTTCCTACATTCATTTTAATTATACTCCACGGCAGAATAAAGCGACTCCTTCATTAATCGGCGATGTGCCGCGCGGCGTAATGCTTAGGGAACCGCCGATTTTCCTAGGCGGCCAGGGCGGCATTGTGGGACCGGTACAAATTGATTATGGAACGGTGATTCCAGCAGGTGTTATTTGCCGACAGGATTTTAAAACAGAGGGTATACATTGGACATCACTTTCTTCTCTGGAAAAGAAGAAAGATTCTGCTGCCGGTGCCTCCGGCGGTGACATTACTCGAAAAGTTAAACATAACATAGAGTACGTGGCTAATTTATCGGCCTTGAGGCAGTGGTATCATCACGTACGTCGCGAGTTTTTTATGCAAGAAATGTATGGCGATCTCCTTTATTCCGGAGCGTGCAGTGTTCTTGATGAAGCCCTTGCAGAAAGGGTCAAGCAGTTGCGCCTGTTTGCACAAAGCATAGAAACTTCTATGGAAGTAGTCACAAAAAAAATGGAAATAATATATCCAGTCAGCGTGTCGCGTGCTCAGAAACAGTTTTTGCAGGATTGGCCCCGAATGGAAGAATATCTTTCCGGTAACAGCGAAGAAAAGATTGGGCTGAAGAAAAGAGATTCGTTTGTAAAAAAAATGCGGCGCCTTTCCAACAAAGGCAACTCTTATCTGGAATCAATACAATTATTAACTCCTGCACAAACCAAGGAAGGTACGGACTGGTTAAGAGGTATTACTAAAAACATTATAACTGAATGTATAAATAATAACCCTGACGCTTCGCGGCGGAAAGAAAAATCACGGGTATGAACCCCAAAGCAAGCTTTGGAAACAGATTCGCGAGCTCGCTGCGGTGTATTAAATACCTGCTTATGCGGTATAATTCGACCTGCGAGCTTCAGTGCACTTTGTTGCTGAAGCTTGGGTCTCATTACCCTCCGCTCCGCGGGATTGTTCAACTTACCAATTCCGCTGCGCTTCGCTTTCGGAATAGGAGTTTCACAATAATGTTTATTGCGCGAATGCTCAATACCATAAAAAATATGGGCCGGTTTCTTGCGGTCTGTCAAATATTTATAGGAAAACATCCGGCAAATGTTTCCGTTCCGGCAATAATTTTTTTTCCGGTTTTGACTTCTCAACTTAACTGCGGTTTTGCCGGATTAATGACTCTCCATACCGATAAAAAATCTGCAGACTTAACCGAAGATTTTGATATGGCGGCATTGTGGAAAAAGATCAAAGGTTTTGGTTTGAAAAATGCCTTGACTGGAAAGATTATAGCGGAAGCATACTTAGGTGGACTCGAAACGCTCAACTCCATGGAAAAAACCACATTGGAGTTCAAGCAGGAAAGTAAACAAGAATTTCTTTTCTTCAAGGCTGAAAGATCCAAAAAGCTTCTCAGTTTAGTTGAAAAAATGAAATTATTTCTGGCGGAAGAAGAAAATATCCTGGAAGATAATGCCGCCAGATTTACTTCCACCGATCTGGAAATTATCAACAGCCGGATTATTCTGTTTAAAGATATCCAATGGATTTTAGAAAAAGATATCCTGGCTAATTTCCCGAAGATTTGTGATCTTTCCGGAGCAAAAAAAATATCCGAACTCAAACCGGCGTCCTTTAAAAAATACCGGCAAATTAATTTGTTGCTCAATGCACTGGATCGTTTGGAAGTCCGGGGCAGAGATTCTGCGGGACTGCAAATTGTCTTTACTCTGGAAAAAGAAAAAGACATGGAAAACATTTTGCTTAAACTGAAAGAAAAAGGCTTATACGAAGATTATTTGACGAGAGCTGAAGAGAAAGACCTTGTTAATGGCGCCATCCTGATTGCAGCAAATGTAAATGCCGGCACCGCAAAAAAAACGACAGTGACTTTTACCTATAAAACTTTTTCTATTGTGGGTGAACTGGGACGCAATGTCGGTGATCTCAGGCAGATAATTAAGAAAGACCAAATCCTCCCGTGTTTTGCCGCACTGGATACGCTTTATGAAACGGCGCTGACCCATACGCGCTGGGCTTCCGTCGGTTCGATTACGGAAGAAAATTGTCATCCCGTCAATAATTATAAACTTGATCAGAAAAATTCGTACTTTCCTTTTTATCCCAAATCCGCCGCACATATTAATGTTGTATTAAACGGCGATATCGATAATTACCAGGCTCTGCGCGCAGAGCTTCCGGCGGAAATGATTTCCCCGGAGCTCACAACGGATACGAAAATTATTCCCCTGCAAATTGAGAAATATTTGAAAGCCGGTCAAAACCTCACTGAATCGTTTCGCCTGACTGTGAATGATTTCGAAGGTTCACACGCAATTGCCATGACCAGTGATCTGGAACCGGGCAAGATGTTTTTAGCGCTCAAAGGCAGCGGCCAGTCCATTTACATCGGGATCAGTTCTGATCAATACATGTTTTCTTCGGAACTATACGGGCTAGTGGAAGTGATGCCTCATTTCATCAAAATGAATGGTGAAACAGCCACCAATAATGAAAGCAGGGCAGCTGGACAAATATTTGTCTTGGATCAAGCCTCATCGGGAGGACTGGAAGGAGCAAGTGGTTGCTATTACGATGGCACCAAAATTAGTTTAAAAGATATTGATTTGCAGAAGGCGGAAATTACGACGCGCGATATTGATCGCGGCGATTATCCTCATTTTTTCCTCAAAGAAATTTCCGAATCCGCCATTTCGATTAAAAGAACCCTGCGGGGTAAATATCGTCTGACCGTAAAGGATAATTCTTTGCCGCAGGTCATTTTTAATTTAGGTGAAGATATTGTTCCTGCCTCCATTCGTTTAAGACTTCAAAACGGCGCTATCAAAAATATAATAGTTATCGGACATGGAACGGCGGCTGTAGCCGGTGCGGCGGTGGCTGACGCCCTGGAGCGTTATTTAAAAAACAAGAACATTAATATAATGTGCAAAGTTGCTTCCGAATTAAGCGGGTTTTTCTTAAAGGATGATTTATCCGATTCCCTTGTGATTCCCATTACCCAGTCCGGAACAACAACTGATACAAATCGCGCCGTGGCCATGGCGGCAGAGCGCGGCGCTTTCATCATTTCCATCGTCAATCGGAGACAATCGGATATCACTACAAAATCGCACGGAGTATTTTACACCAGCGACGGACGCGATATTGAAATGTCGGTTGCTTCCACCAAGGCCTTTTATTCCCAGGTTATCGCGGGTCATATTTTGGCCCTATTCTTTGCCCAACTATTAGCCGCCCGCAGAGATGATTATATCATGGCGGAATTGCGTAATCTGGAAGGCGCGCCGCAACTGATGGAGAGGGTTTTTGTCAAAAGGGATCAAATTGCCACCTCCGTGAAAGAAGCTCCCGCGAAGAAATTCTGGGCGATAGTGGGCAGCGGGCCAAACAAAGCGGCGGCCGATGAAATTAGAATCAAACTCAGTGAACTTTGCTATAAAACTATTTCTTCCGATGTAGTGGAAAACAAAAAACATATTGATTTGTCAGCCGAACCTTTAATTCTGGTTTGTGCCGCCGGTAATCCTCGGGCAGTCGCGGAAGATATCGCCAAGGATGTGGCCATATTCAAAGCGCACAAGGCCGCGGTTATTGTTTTTGCCGATGAAGGTGATAATCGCTTCGATAAGATTGCCGATGCCGTAATTTCCCTTCCGGTGGCACCCATGCCGCTGCCAGTGATTCTCAATACTATGGCGGGGCATTTGTGGGGCTATTATGCCGCTTGCGGTATTAATAAAGAAGCGCTTATTTTTAAAGAATTCAGAAACAGCCTGAATTTGGCTATGGCTGAACAAACGAAAAAAAATTATTCGCTTTACGAAAGAATTGCCGATGTTCACTTGCGCCAGATAATTAATAAGTTTTATCAATCTTTCAATCATCATCGTAATAATGGGGCATTCAATCTGCTGGGCGTACGGACAATTTCGGATGTCGTGCTTTTGGCGAAATATGCCGCTGGCAAATTACCGCTGGGAGATTTCCGCCATGAATTTAAGACTGACGAAGATTTTGCCTCGCCTCTTGATCTTCTGGATATAACACTTGACCGGGCAATTGATGAATTGACCAGACCTATAGACGCAATACGTCATCAGGCTAAAACGGTTACAGTCGGTACAAGCCGCAAAGAAAAGGAACTCAAAGGAATCATTTTCGATCTTCTGGAAGAACTGAAAATTGCCGCCAAAGATATGACCTACAGAAACGTCATGACCGTAAGCAGAATCCAACCTGCCATTTCCGGCGTGCGAGGATACACCATTTATGATATTAATAACCTCGATGCACAGGGCAATCCCGCCGAAGGTTCAACCATTACCATCCGAAAAAAAGGCGGAGTGGCCAAAGATATGAAATCGCGCGCGGAAACTTCCACAATGCTTATGGGAACGAAAAGGACAATTGTCAGTACCGGTCACGTTTATATCGGCAAGGGCAAGGCGGACGGAGCGGCAATCGTAATTTTGCCTATATTAGGAGAAAATGAATCTGTCAGCAATCTCGTTTTACTCCATGTAGACTATAATGAATTTCTGCCCGCAGGCGAAAAGAAGGGCGTCTTGGGTTACCGCTACAACGACATCCGCAATCTGGTCAACGAATATAATATTAACTGGGATGACGGTTATTTGGAAAAATTCCCGATCGCTGATTTGTTCAGTGAACCGGTGGAAACTCTGGCCGGGCGCATTAAACAATTGGTCATTACAGATAATTAAATTTTATTATCAAACTTGTGTCCGAGGCATTTGATCTTTTTTAGTCATGAATATGTGGAAAGTATTGAGGAGCGAATATGAAAACGAAATTTATTTTTGTCACTGGCGGCGTTCTTTCTTCGCTGGGTAAAGGATTGGCGGCGGCATCAATTTCAGCCCTACTGGAATGCCGGGGGCTGAAAGTTAGCAATCAAAAACTTGATCCTTATATTAATGTTGATCCCGGAACAATGAGTCCTTTCCAGCATGGCGAAGTCTTCGTTACCGACGACGGCGCGGAAACCGATCTTGATCTGGGACATTATGAGAGGTTCTGCTCCACGTGCATGGGAAAGAGTAACAATCTCACAACCGGACAGGTTTATTATTCAGTCATTACCAAAGAAAGGCGTGGCGATTACCTGGGTAAAACCGTGCAGGTCATTCCCCACATTACCAATGAAATAAAAGATTATATTCGAAAAACGGCAACCGGCTTCGATGTTTCCATCGTGGAAATAGGAGGCACGGTCGGAGATATCGAAAGCCTTCCCTTTCTGGAAGCAATACGCCAGTTCCGCAATGAAGCGGGAAGAGAAAACGCTATTTTTATTCACCTGACATGGGTGCCTCTTATCAAGACAGCAGGCGAGGTCAAAACAAAGCCCACCCAGCACAGCGTCAAAGCGCTTAGAGAAATCGGCATTCAGCCGGATATTCTGCTTTGCCGGACGGAAAATTTTCTTTCCGAGGAAATTAAATCCAAAATTGCGCTCTTCTGCAATGTGGAAGTCAATTCTGTTTTTACCGCTAAAGATGTCAACTGTATCTATGAAGTACCACTGATTTTCCATCGGGAGGGGCTTGATGCCAAAATTGTTGATCTTCTCAATATCTGGACAGGACAACCGAAACTGGAAGTTTGGGAAGATGTGGTTAACAGATTTAACAATCCTCCCGATGAGGTATGTATTGGCATTGTCGGCAAGTATGTCAACCTGACCGATTCATACAAAAGCCTCAATGAAGCGCTTGTGCACGGCGGCATCGCCAACAAATGCCGGGTAAAGTTAAAGTTTATTGATTCGGAAAAAATTGAAGCGGAAGGGCTGGGTACAAGCCTGCATGATGTTGACGCCGTTCTGGTTCCGGGAGGTTTCGGTATCCGCGGCATAGAAGGCATGATTCTTGCCGTCCAGTACGCGCGGGAGAAAAAAATTCCATTCTTTGGAATTTGTCTGGGAATGCAGATGGCCGTCGTGGAATACGCCAGAAATATCTGCGGATTGAATAAAGCCAACAGTTCCGAATTTGACCCCGCTACTCCCTATCCGGTAATCGACCTGTTGCCCGAGCAGCGCAATGTCAAAGAAAAAGGCGCTTCCATGAGACTGGGCGCCTGGCCTTGTGTTGTCGAACCGGATTCCTTCGCCTTTACAGCCTATGGACAGAAAAAAATCTCAGAGCGGCATCGTCACCGTTATGAATTCAACAATGATTATAAAAAGACTGTTACCGATAAGGGCTTACGCATTACAGGCATATCACCGGACGGACGCCTGGCGGAAATAGTGGAGATAAAAGATCATCCCTGGTTTCTGGGATGTCAATTTCATCCGGAATTCAAATCCAGGCCGATTAAACCTCACCCGCTGTTTGTCAGATTCATTGAAGCCGCCTTGAAAAACGCTCAAAAAAAGAAGCAGAAAATAAAACAAAAGAAAAAATCCGCAAAGGTTACCTGATAACATTAGAGAAAAACATGTAATTGTTGCGCCCTTGTGTTTTTACAGCATACATGGCCATATCTGATTTTTTCAAAAGAGACAGGTCTTCCTGCCGTATTTCTGTATTATTATCGGATTTTTCCCCTGATTTCTGTGTCACAGAAATTCGATGAAACTTATGTTCTCTGGAAGTATACAGATGGTCTGTTTATATAAAGAAAAAACATTATGTCAAGAAAATTTAAGTGTTTTTTAAAAACTTTTGAAGCAATTTTATACTTTCCTATAAAAAACAATGAGATACGGTGGGGGAATAATCCAGTTTGTGCTTGACAGTCCCCAATAATTAGGCTAATCAACAAACCCTATTTAAGGAAACTCAAACATTACAAACGCAGTAAGGTAATATTTAACAAAACTTTTCTAAAAAAATTTAGTTCAGGAGGATGCTTTTGGCAACACATAAATCAGCAGAAAAACGTGATCGGCAGAACAAAAAAAACCGCGCGCACAATATCGCCGCCAAGTCCGCACTAAAAACAAAGATTAAATCAGTAATTGAAAATGTAAACAGTAAGGATAAAGAAAAATCTATTAATGCGCTTAAAACTGCTATCCCCGCATTGAATAAAGCAGCCAGTAAAGGCTTAATTCATAAGAAAAATGCTTCACGCAAAGTTTCCAGACTGACTAAAAAAGTCAACGCTGTTCAATGACATTTGCTGATAGTGACACTCGTTGAGAGCAAGCGTAGTGCAGCTCGAAACGCAAGTGGAACTATATCAGACGTTCAGCGCCGTGGTAAAATGAGTGAAACGAAATTTGAAGCGCAAATGGAATTGATCCCAGGAGCGTAGCGACGCGGGATCAATAATAATTTATAAGAAAACGGTCAGCTTCCCTGCTGACCGTTTTCTTTTTTATAATTTGTTAAAAAAAATTTCATCTTAATATTTGCTTTGTTCCGAATAATCATTTAGAAATCAGTAAAGGAAAAGCTTATTACCATGAGAGGGAAACAATTTGACAATTTGTCTTACGGAAATCTGATAATAGAAATCGGCTTTTTTTTTATCAATAAGCCTTACAAAACAGGAACGATTGAAAATCGTGGCAAAGAAAAACTGATTGTCAATGTATCCGTTTTTGATTGCACAACTTTTGTGGAAACGGTTCTGGCCCTCGCCCGCTGCGCCTCTTCCGGAAAAATTTCAAGAACAGAATTCAGAAAAAATTTAAAATCAATCCGTTATCGGCAGGGCAAGATGAATGACTATTCCTCACGCCTGCATTATTTCACTGATTGGTTGCGCGATAATGAAAAAAAGGGGATTTTAACTGACGTGTCTAGTCGTCTTGGCGGCAAACCTCAACAAAATAAAATTAATTTTATTACTGCTCATCAAGAGTTATACACGCCCCTCAAAGATAAAGCGCAACTTGCCAGAATGTCAGCGATAGAAAAGAAACTTTCCCGCAAAACTTTCTCTGTAATTGACAAAGATAAAGTAACCACGCAAAGATCAAAAATATATAATGGCGATATCCTTGCCTTTACCACAAACCAGGAAGGACTGGACGTTGCACACCTGGGATTTGCCATATGGCAGGGGAAAAGTCTGCATCTGCTACATGCTACCAGCAAAGAAGGCAATGTCGTCATTTCCAAAAAAAATCTCGTTGCCTATTTAAAATCCAATAAAAAATTCACGGGCATCATCGTCGCCCGGCCGAAATAATTCTCATGGCTTCTCAAAATGATGATAGTCTTTGGGCTGCTCAAAATTCCCGCCCCAGTGCCAGCCGCGCCTGAGAAATTCTTGAACAATGGGATTGTCTGCCGTGAAGGTTCCTCTGTCTTCCGGCAGATACTTAGCACCTGCCGGCGCAACCACGCCGTTGGGATAAACAACCGGGTTCTGCACCGGATTTATATCGAGAGCTTTCCCCAGCGAGTGCATGGATAATTTTGTTGTTCCTTCAATAACCCTGAAATTGAAAGATGAAGAATTATTATCCGCCATGGAATTATGATCATTCCATTGATAAGCGACGATGGGGACAACTTTTCCCACAGGAAATAAAATCTTTTCAATAAGGTTAAATAGGTCATAAACATCATCTTCCAGTTCCCGGTTGACGATAATTTGTCCCTGATGCTTTCTGCCGTCAAAAGAATAGTAGCAGACATCTATCATTGATAAGAGATCGATTATCTCCAGTGGCGCATTTATTCCTTCTATCGCTTCGGAAAAACTCATCGAACTGTCTACAATTATATCTTCGGTAAAAAACATTTTCAATTTCCCTTTACAATTTCTTTAATTATTGAATTCATCACATTCTCCGGTAGTGATACTTCCCGGTAAATTTCGCGAATGGCATTATAATCCAGATGATTGTAATTATCCAGAAGCGGCGTGATTACAAATCCTGCCATATCAACGGCGCCAGGAGAAATAAATATTCTATCTTTGCCTTTCGCAAAATAGGCATTCGGACGGTGTTTCTGACGCAGGAAGACAGCCAACTGCCAGCGATTACCTGAATAATCGCAAAGGACATTAACCAATGGTTCTTTATTTGTCTTAAGTATCCTTTGCATCACTCTATACAAATCAAGAAATTGTTTTGTTAACTCATCAGTGCTTTGCGACTCCAGCAAAATAACAGAACGATCAAAATCTTTCCACCGGCTGTATCGAACAGAAAGCTTATTTTTAACAGGCAACAGCTTTTTAAATTCCAGGAAAAAAGGAAGGCTGTTTTTCGGAATCGCCTGAAAATGCAGATGATCGGGAGCGGAAGCGCCGCAGGCCGGCCCGTTATAAAAAACAGCATAACCGGATAAATCGGCGCCTAAATCTAAAAGACCATTTATCGATGTAGCAATTTCCTGCGGATCATGCCGTAGTGCAACTATTGTAAAATGATTTTTAAAAATCGGCGCCGGATTACAAAGAATTAAATATTGGTTTCTGTATAGAATTCCTTTCTGTTCCACTGGAAGATTTTCATGACATAAAAAGCAAGGTCTTTTCTTAATTGACTCTGCATCAACCGCGGCTCCGCTGCTTATAGCGCGGGCGGAATTGTATTGCAGATAAGCTTTATATTTCCCTGATAACTTTCTATTATTAACGGCATTTAAGTCACGGCAGGCATCGGCAAGTCGTGGCCAGCTTTTCTTTTGCGAATCATAAAGGCTTTGGCAAAGCAAGGTCAACGATAAATCTTTTCCTCCATCAAATTCGGCAAAAATTCTTTCCTTGTTGAAAAAAGGTTCTTCTTTACCGGCTGATTTTCTGGCCCCAATTTCCGTGGTACGCAGCGTATCCTTATAAAAATCGTTGCGGTTTTTCTTTTCAATGGAAAGTCCGGCATCCGTGTTACCCTTCCAGCGGCGGCACCAGTACAAATTTTCGTATATTCTGCCGACTTTATATTCACGGGTAATTCTCAAAGCTACAGCGTAATCCTCGCCGTAACTGACATTGGGGAAGCCAACCCGGCGGATGGTGGATAAATCAAATGCCCGGGGAGCACCCATGCCGTTGACACGCAATAGATTATTATGTCCATTAGCCTGCGTCCATTCTTTGTGGTTAATAAGACCCGGTGGAATCTTTTCAAGGTTCTCATTAACAATAGTGTAAGAGCCGACAACCATTGCGTATAGCCCTCGGCGCAGAGTATTCACAATTTTTTGCAGCGTTTGGGGCGAGCTGTAAAGATCGTCGGAATCGAGTTGAATAACGTAACGTCCGCAGTACGGCGAATAGATTGCTTCATTCCAGCAGCCGCCGATGCCGAGATCGCGCCGTACCGGAATAAGATGATGGACGTGGGGATATCTAGCGGCCAATTTCTTCAGAATATCCGTGGTGCCGTCCGTGGAATGATTGTCTACTACGATAATATTGAATGGAAAATCGGTTTTTTGTTCCAGGGCACTGGTCAGCGCGGCGGCAATCGTCTTTTTACGATTGAGCACGGGGATGACGATGCTGGCGTTCCACTGCAAGTCATGCTGTTCTTTATTCACGCTTTTTGTACGTGGAGGCAGATATGCTCCGATGCGCTTCAGGTGATCTGTTGCTATCTTTTCGAGCTTTTTTTGACGAATCAAATTTTCTTTAGCAACGTAAGCAAAATGCGCTTCCTCTTTCCCGCCGGGTTTGCTTATCTTTTGTTTATTCTCTGCGGATACAATGTACAAAAATTCCGCAACATGAATTATTTTATGGTCAATGGAAACTTTCAGGCGCAAGTCGTATAAAGCCGTATCCCCTTCAGAAGGCAGAGAACCGTATTTCTGCAGACTTGATTTGATTGCCGCACAAGAAAATAAAAAAAGATGTCCGAAATTAAAATCGTCGCGGATACTGCCCGCCTGATAATCTATAAGGGGATGCTCAATCAGCTTATTCCCGTCACGTAAAATCAAATCTGAATAAATCATGCCGGCTTGATTTGTTTCGGCGGCGCCAATGAATTCGCGCAAAGACAATTTATCAATAATAATCCTCTTGTCGGCATCCATTACCAGCAAATATTTGCCTGATAATTTTCTCAGATATGAAGAAATGTTCTTTATTTCTTGAACGGTACGTTTTTTGAAAAAAAAGAAGTCTAGTGCCTCTTTTTCATCCTTGACTGCCAGAAGCAGGAATCGGCCGAATTTTCGAACTAAAGGGGTCATAAACCACTTTTGTCATTCCGTCCTGCATACGCCGGATAAATGCCAGCGAAGCGCGATACGGAATCCAGTATTTTTTCATTATTGTTTGTCCATATTTCATCAAAACGACATCTGCCGACCGGAGTGCAATCCCGCGTATGCGGGACCGGTATGACTACAATTCTTTTTATTACGACGGCATCTTCGACATCTCGATAAAATCAGAACCCGGACATCATCAGGTTAAAGGCTTTTTCCGCCATGTCGTTGGCCAGTTTCATCAGCGCTTGTTTTCTGGTCGCGGGAAGCAGATTAATATCATCGTTGATCTTATAATCAACCGATTGTGTCATGTTCTTCGCGCTCCAGATTACTTTGCCGTTGGAATTATCCTGAAAAACAACTTCGATGATAACTGCCGCCCGTTCTTCGGCTGCCAGACCATTTTTGATATATGAAAGCGGTGATGTATTAAGATTAAGAATCCTGCCTCTTACTACTGCGTCCGCGTCCTCCCTGCTGGATACGATTCTAAAACGGCTGTTTTGAATAAACTGATTAATAAAAGCTGTCCGGAAAAAATTTTCTATTTCCGCCTGTGAAGTTTTATTGTCAAACGATTCCACGTAAACTTTTTGAATACGGTTATCGATTGACTCTCCACGTGATGTAAATGAATATCCGCATCCGAACAGGCAAGCAGACAAAAAACAAACAAATGCGATTTTAATTTTCAAATGATTTTTCCTTTTTATCATAATAACACCGCTTGTATCTTAGTAAAACTGTACTTCATGTTATTTCGAGGAGTTCCGACTGGCCGGAACGACGAGAAATCTTTATTTTATGTCATTACCTTATAAGATTTCTCCCCGAGCATACGCCGGGCTTTCGCCTTCGGTCGAAATGACAAATCGATAATAATGCAAAGGCCTCACCATTATTTTATTACTATGCAACAACAATATTGACCAGTTTTTTCGGCACGTAAATAACCTTCTTTATTTGTGTCCCCTCGGTCATGGCCTTGATTTTTTCATCAGCCAGCGCGTTTGCCTTGATTTTCTCCGGGTCCTCATCCACCGCCACAGTCATTCTGCTGCGCAGTTTACCGTTAATCTGCACGACGATTGTCATCTCTTCTTCACTGGCAATCGCCGGATCAAATTCCGGCCACACAACATTGGCAGCCAGATATTTATGACCAAGCAACTGCCAGAGTTCTTCCGTGATGTGCGGCACAATCGGCACCAGCAAAATGATGGCGGCCTCCAGCGCTTCTCTCACGGTAGACAGCGCCACTTTATCATCGCTGCCGGGACGTTTAGTTTGATAGACAGCATTTACTAATTCCATTACCGCGCTGATGGCCGTGTTGAAATGAAAACGGTCTTCGATATCAACGGTCACTTTACGGATAGTCTGGTGGGTTTTGCGCCGTAACGCCTTTAACTCACCTTCCAGTTCAACAGCACCGGACAGAGGCTCAACATTCTTTATGTCTTCAAGATATTCTTCAACGATGCGCCACAGACGACTGAGAAAGCGGAAAGAGCCTTCCACACCTTGATCGCTCCATTCCAGATCCTTCTCCGGCGGCGCCGCAAACAGACAAAATATTCGCGCCGTATCGGCGCCGTATGTTTTTATCAGATAGTCAGGGTCGATAACGTTCTTCAATGACTTGGACATTTTTTCGGTCTTGCCGATAATTATTTCCTGTCCGCAGATGTGGCATTTGTCATCCGCCGCCTGCTCCGGGTAAAGATAACCGTGCTCTTTGCACTTCATCGTTTCTTTGCAGACCATGCCCTGCGTCAGCAGATTGGTAAAAGGCTCGTCTACGCCGATCACGCCGAAATCGCGCAGGACTTTAGTGTAAAAGCGCGAATAGAGCAGATGCAAAATGGCGTGTTCAATGCCGCCGATGTACTGATCAACCGGCATCCAGTAATCGAGCTTCTTGCGGTCAAGGCCGGGCTTGGTGTCGCAATCCGGACAGCAGAAGCGATCGAAATACCATGATGATTCTACAAATGTATCCATCGTGTCCGTCTCGCGAGCGGCCTTGCCACCACACTTCGGGCAGGTTGTATCCACGAATTCTTTCAGAGCCGCAAGAGGTGAACCGCCTTCGGTGCTTAATTTAACATTTTCCGGCAGTATGACAGGCAGATCTTTTTCATCAACAGGAACGATGCCGCATGTAGCGCAGTTAATCATCGGAATCGGCGCGCCCCAGTATCGCTGGCGGGAGATACCCCAATCGCGCAGACGGTACTGAATGGTGCGTTTGCCCTTCCCTTCTTTTTCCAGAAAATCGGCGATGGCTTCCAGAACCCTGGTGTTTTCCATGCCGTTGAACTGACCGGAGTTGACAAGAATTCCTTCATCCACGTAAGCTTCCGTCATCGTTACCGGATCAAGCGTTCTGTCTTTCGGAGAAATGACCACTATCAGCGGCAGATTGAATTTTTTGGCAAATTCGAAATCGCGCTGATCGTGCGTCGGCACGGCCATGACGCAGCCGGTGCCGTAATCAGCCAGAACAAAATTGGCCGCAAAGATCGGCATTTTCCAACCGGTGAGAGGATTGAGACAGTAGGAATCCAGAAAGAGGCCTTCCTTTTCGTAATACTCGGAAGTCCGCATCAACTTGTCCTGCTTTTTGACTTTCTCAACAAACGCCTGAACGTTTTTCTCAATGGCTTTGCCTTTGGTCAGTTCCGTAACCAGCGGATGCTCCGCGGCCACCAGCATGAATGTCGCGCCGAAGAGCGTGTCCTGACGCGTGGTGAATACCTTGATGGCACCGTTTCCGTCGGCCATCGGAAAATCAACTTCACAGCCGTAGCTCTTCCCGATCCAGTTTTTTTGCATCGTCATGACGCGTTCCGGCCAGCCGGGCAGTTTGTCGCAATACTCAAGAAGTTCTTCGATGTATGCAGTGATTTTGAAAAACCACTGATCAAGTACTTTCTCCTGCACTTCCGTACCGCAGCGCCAGCATTGGCCGCCTTCCACCTGTTCGTTGGCCAGAACCGTGTCGCATTTGGTGCAGAAATTAACGGTGGAGCGTTTCTTGTAGGCCAGACCTTTTTCGTACATCCAGATGAAGAAGAGTTGTTCCCAGCGGTAGTATTTCGGCTCGCAGGTGGAAACTTCCCGGTCCCAGTCATAGCTGAAGCCCATACGCTTGAGCTGTTTTTTCATGTGCTCGATATTTTCGTTGGTCCATTTCGCGGGATGAATCTGATGCTCGATGGCCGCATTTTCCGCAGGCATGCCGAAGGAATCCCAACCGATCGGGTGCAGAACATTGAAACCCTTCATGCGCTTATAACGGGCGACTACATCGCCGATGGTGTAATTACGCACATGGCCGATATGAATTTTGCCGGAAGGATAAGGGAACATCTCCAGCAGATAATATTTTTTCTTCCGCGGGTCTTCGGTAACCTTGAAGGATTTCTCCGCCTTCCATTTTTTTTGCCATTTTTCTTCAATAACTAGTGGTTCATACTTCATTTTTCAAAATCTCTCCGGATGGTGAATGTTGACGAATTGCTTAACATATAGCCATGATGAGCGCAATGGCTTTATGGGAACATAAAACGAATTGAAAACTCATTATCCGAATCCAAAACCTCAGATTCTTACGCTCTTCATCCTCATGTCAACATCTACGCCGTTCCAAATACTCACGGGATGATCATGTTCAATCTTGACGTCATTACGCATATTCAAACAGAACGCGACGAATAGATTTATCTTCCGATGTAAACGGTCGTCACAGGCAGCTGCGCTGGTCGGAAGGTTTACAAGGCAGACTCCATCGACACATCCCCAAACCGCTCATTGCGTTCATACCCTATATCTTGTGCCCGAAATCCTCTTGACACACAAGCTTTAGTTTTCTATATTCATTTCACAACAAGGATGCTCTTATAAATATAATTAAAAACAAATTTAAAATTATTAAATCACGTTATTCAAAGCTGGAAGGAATAAGCAAAATAGCTATTCTTGCAGACTGCGGTTGCGTCAGCGAATGGGAAAACACATTCCCGGCTTTTCTCGATAAAATATGGCATAAGCATAAACCTGAACTGTTGTTTATTGTGGGCGATCTTGTGTTAACGGGGCGCTACTCAGAATACAAACAGCTGTTGCAGTACCTTGAAAAATATCCTGCAATATTTATTGCCGTGCCGGGTAATCATGACAGGCCATTGATCTATTTTTATAGATATTTCGGCAGTTGTTCTAAAGTTATAGACATTGGCAAGTGGCGCTTTATTTGTCTTAACACAGCAAACAAAAAGTTCTCTTGGATACAGCAACTCATGCTGCAAAAGCGTATCCGTGAAAACACGGTTATACTATCACATGTTCCGCCTAAGTTTGGAGAATGGGAATTTTATTCTTTACCGCACGGTTCAACAAAATATTTTTTAGATGCTTTAAACAAAAACAGGCAGAACATCAAATCTGCTTTCTTCGGACATCTTCATGGATATTCAGAGCAGGTTTACGAAAGTGTTAAAATGATTGTAACCGGTGGCTGCGCAAGATCAAAAGCTATTTATAACAACCGCTATAACGAGGAAACACCGCTTGAAATGATTATCTTTGATGTGGAGAGCGGTGATATAAAAGTAGAGTAAAATTCCGGGGACACTCAATTATTCAAAACAATTTTGCTTTATATGTCATGTTTCCATTATCGACTGCAATCAGTAAATTTACCAGACCGTTGCCGATGTGACTTAGAAAACCGGTTTTATGTTTTTTGAGCCCGAGGAATCTAATTGATTACCGGTTACAGACGGAAATGTCAATATTCATTTATCGATATTCATTTATCGATATGTCCGAAAACCAAATGCCGGATTTATTTTAGCAATCTGTTGAGCAGGATATCTTCAACATTTTGCCGTGAATCGATAACCGATAGGACAAAAACGGTTCCTTCCGCTATGCGATAGACGACTCGCCAGGGCGCGACAATTAACTCTCTGTAAATATTTATCCCCTGTGCTTGCAGTTCGGGAACTATTCTGCCGCGTTCAGGAAAAGAATAAAGACCAGATGCTCTCTGCCGAATCTTCTTGAATATTTGTAAAGCATGGCCCGGACTATCAGCCGCCAGATAATCGATGATCTGTTTTAAGTCAGTTTCAGCGACAACCGCCCCTTGAACCTTATATTTTGGTTTCATTTAGACCTTTTATTTAACGTAGCTTCGATTTCATCAAACATTTTTTCCTGTGCTTTCGTCCGGCCACCTCGTACATCAGCCTCCCCTTGTGAAATAAGCTTCAACATACCGATGGCATTGCGCATATTTTCATAACTTTCAGGATCTTGCAGTACAGCCCGCGGTTCTCCATTCTGAGTTATAATGACAGGTCTTTGCGTTTCATTGATTTGCCTGAGCAAATCCGCGGCTTTCGATTTTAAATATGTAACTGGCTTAATATCGTTTATGATATTCATGATTTTTACCTCCGGTTTGAATATGGTACAATATTCGGACCGGATGTCAAGTGATTTCTAGTAATTTTTACGGGCAAGGATGGTTTCGCATTCAGTCGCTAAATCGCTTAGCCTTTCCAAGTTACCCAGGTTATCGACCGCCATCAATAAATTCTCCAGTCCGTTGCCGATATGGCTAAGAAAAGCCGGTTTATTTTTTTTAAGCCCTAGAAAACCGTAAGCACCCAAAGCCTGCAAAAGCCTCTG
>DCVU01000160.1 GCA_002327415.1 Smithella sp. UBA2180 | reverse complement strand
CGTAAGATAAGAAGATCCGGGGTCGACGGCAACCGCCTGCTTTAACTCTTCAGTTGCTTCCTCAATTTTGCCGTTCAAACGTAGAAGAACGCCCAGGGAATAATGATAAGCCGCATCCGCTGATGTTTTCGAAACCGGAACCGCCGGCAGATGCCTGCAACCGTATAAACTTATAAATAATAATATGAATATGAATGCAGGATATATTTGTTTTCTTTGCATATTAAATCATCAGCTTTATTAACGAACAAAATTATGAATATTTAACTAGAAGCCTTTGCTTTTTTTAATTATCCGCGATACAGGAACAATCGATATTCCTTTTTCTCTTAGTACTTTCACCGCATCGTTTACTGCCCGGATAGTTTCCGGATAAGGATGACCGATAATGATCATCGGCGAATCATCACCATTTTTTTTGGCAACAGCAATCAATATATTATAAATTTCATTGTAGTCACGATTGTTATCAAGAAATATTTTACGCATAGCTACCGGTAAGCCGACTTTTTCAGCAGTGACAGCCGTTTTCGTATCAGATGAAGTGCGCGAATCCACGAAAAACAATTTATTCTTTTTTAATTTATTAAAAACTATAGTAAGTTTTTTTTCATCAATCATGAATTTTGAACCCATATGATTATTAACTCCTGAGACATACGGCACAGCCGCAATATCTTTTTCTAATTGCAAGAGGATCTCTTCGTTATTCATATCCGTAAAAAGCGCCCCTTGACCAGGCTTTTCGCGCGGATAAGAAACAGGCTCCATGGGCAAATGTAAAAGCGTTTCCCTGTGAGCCTGATGAAGCATTTCCGCCGCATCGCGGGTATACGTGCAGAAAGGCAAAACAGCAAATGTTAAATCGGCATTAATTTTCAGTAATTCTTTTACCGGAGTCAGGTCATTGCCTATGTCATCAAAAATAATTGCTACCTGCCTAAGGGGCAGGGAAGTCTTTTCAATTTTTGGAATAACTATTTTTTGCTTTGCTTTTTCTTTCTTAGGGGTAATTGCTTTCCGTGTTTCTATTTTTTTTGTTTCTTTTGCCGGCGCTTTAATCACTGACGGCTCTTCTTGAAATTGCAGGACATAAATAATGCCTGCAATTGTTGCAGCGATTAAAAATATCACCAATGCCGGTAAGAGATTTTTGGATAATTTCATAAATAATTATATTTTTGCACTCTCTGTGAACAATTTAGCTGTTCAGGTTCTTTTTCATAATATCCCATCCTTTTAAGATATCAATAGCGGTCTTGAGTTGCTTATCATTAACTAAATCAGAAGGATCCTTTACCTCTGGAGTTTGAGGTTCATCAATCTTGGTGCCATCTTCTTTCGCCGGCTTTATATGCCCTTTGAGGTCTTTTTCTTTAACACGGTCTTCCCACCAGGCAGTATTTTCCGCATCTTCCGCAGTAGGCCTTATGTACTTAACAATAATGTCCGGCTTAATGCCCTCCGCCTGAATGGATCGTCCTTTCGGCGTGTAATAACGCGCGGTCGTCAACTTAAGCGCGGAGCCATCTTCCAGTGGAATAACTGTCTGCACGGACGCCTTGCCAAAAGTTTGTGTTCCAATAATCAAAGCCCGGCCATTATCCTGCAGAGCTCCGGCAACAATTTCTGCGGCACTGGCCGTACCTTCATTAACCAAGACAACTATCGGACAAGTTATCTCGTTGCCATCGTCTTTGGCCGTTGCTTTTGTCTCCATGTTTTTTGCGCGTCCT
This sequence comes from Smithella sp. UBA2180, assembly GCA_002327415.1. Classification (GTDB taxonomy): domain Bacteria; phylum Desulfobacterota; class Syntrophia; order Syntrophales; family Smithellaceae; genus Smithella. The sequence goes on along the minus strand of DCVU01000160.1, from coordinate 4,412 downwards.
CGAGTGGAAACAATAATTCCTGACTTAAGAAACATATCGGAGACTTCGATTGCCTGATTCAACAGTCCACCTGGATCATTTCTCAAATCTAAAACCAGACCCTTCATTGGATTAAGTTTTTTGCTGATTTCTTTCAATGCTTTGTTTAAATCATCAGATGTTCTTTCCTGGAAAGCAGCGATACGAATGTATCCAATATCATCAAAATATTTGACCTTAACACTCTTGATTTGAATAATAGCACGCGTCAGCACAATATCTTTTGGTGTGGACATTTTTTCCCGCATAATCGTAATCGTAACTTTCGTATCCTTGGGGCCGCGTAGTTTCTTTACGGCTTCCATAACGGTTATATATTTAGTAGACTTACCATCAATTCTTAATATCTGGTCACCAGGTTTTATTCCGGCAACAAATGCAGGAGTATCTTCAATCGGCGAAACGATTGTCAAAATATCCTTTAAAATTGTAATTTCAATACCAATCCCACCGAAAGCTCCCTGTGTTTCAACTTCCAGCTCTTTATATAAATCCGGCGTCATAAAGGAACTGTGAGGATCTAGAGATTTGACCATTCCGTTGATTGCACCTTGAATTAAAGTGGTCGAACTAACCTCGTCAACATAGTTTTTCTGTACCATGTCGAAAACTTCATTGAATGTTTTAATACCTTTATAGATATTTTTATCCAGTGCGGGAGCATTGCTATCGTTACGAAGACCCAGCAGCACAAAAGCTCCCATACAAATAATGACTAATAAAAATTCTTTTGTTAATAATTTTTTCATAATATTCCTCACAATATTGGAGATATAATGTAACTCATTTATACCCTTTTCTCTTATATTTCAATTCTTTTCGGAGATTATATAAAAATATTGAAATCTTTTTCAGATATGGCCGAGGTATGGCAAAGTTATCTTATTCAACTGTCCAACTTGTATTATCAGCGGAATCTTTAAGAACAATATGAAGCCGTCCCAGTTCCTGTCTTATAGCATCCGCTACAGCCCAATCCTTTTGCTTGCGGGCGGCTTGTCTTTGTTTAATTAAATCTTCAATTTTCTCTATGTCTAAGCCTCGTTTACGTAACTCGGTTTCCTTATCGGACATAAAAAAATGGTCGGCATCACTTTGAAAAATTCCCAAAATTGCTCCGAAGTGATCAAATGCTTTTTTTGCTTCTGCTAAAATTTCAGTTTTTTTATAATCAGACATGCTCTTTTCATCAACAATGAAATTATTCGTAAGCCTGACCATATCAAAGACATGTCCTAACGCTTGAGCTGTGTTAAAGTCGTCATCCATTGCGGCATTAAATTTATCAACCAGCTTTTTAAACTTGTTTAGATAATCTTCTTTTTTGTCTGAAGGTTTGTTCACAACCGANNGATCAAACCGGCTCGGGCTTCTGTAAGGGAACTTTCCGAATAATCAACGGGACTGCGGTAATGACTCTGCAACATAAATAAACGCAATACTTCCGGATGATAATTTTTTAATATTTCTCTGATGGGAAATATATTACCCAATGATTTGGACATCTTTTCGGAATTTACTTTTACAAAACCATTATGCATCCAGTAATTGGCCAGGGGCTTTCCTGTTGCCGCCTGCGATTGAGCGATTTCATTTTCATGATGCGGAAAAATTAAATCTTCACCACCGCCGTGAATATCGAAAGTTTCCCCCAGATAGCGCCGGCTCATGGCGGAACATTCAATATGCCAGCCGGGCCGTCCCTTTCCCCAGGGGCTTTCCCAGAAAGGCTCGCCTTCCTTACTTTTCTTCCATAGGGCAAAATCCAAAGGATTCTTTTTTTTGTCATTAACGTCAACGCGTGCACCGGCAACCATTTCCTCCAGATTGCGTCCGGATAAACCGCCATATTTTCCGTAATTATTTATCGCAAAATATACATCTCCATCGACGCAGTAAGCATATCCCTGCTTTTCGAGGGCACTGATCAAAGCAATTATATCTTCCATGTGTTCAGTGGCCCTCGGGGTTACTGTAGGAGTTACAACTCCCAGCGCCACCATATCTTCATCGTGCGCTTTAATATAACGCTCCGATATTTCCGTAATGCTAACGCCTTCTTTGTTGGCACGATCGATAATTTTATCGTCAATATCGGTGAAATTTTTTACGTAAGTCACTTCATGCCCGCGTATCCGTAAATATCTAACCACAACATCGAAAACAATTGCCGCGCGGGCATGCCCTACATGACAGACATCATAGGTGGTGATGCCGCAAACATAAATACCAACAGCCCCTTCTTTAATTGGTTGGAAGATTTCCTTTTTTCTAGTTGCTGTGTTGAATATCTTTTGAGACATATTCTATCTTACTTTCATCAGGGATAAAGCGGCGCTGTACGCAAACCGGCGTCTTCTTCAAAACCGCAGACGATGTTCATATTTTGCACAGCCTGCCCGGCAGCGCCTTTAATCAAATTATCAATTGCCGCCATTACAATGATCCTTTTTGTTCGCGAATCAACAGCCAATCCTATATCGCAGTAATTCGATCCGCAAACGGAAGAAATATTCGGATACTGTCCGTAAGGACAAATTCTCACAAATTTTTCCTTCGCGTAAAATTCGCTATACAGGGAATGCAGTTCCGACAAGGCAACATCTTTTTTCAATTTCGCGTAAATCGTGCTCAAAATGCCCCGTTTCACCGGCAGTAAATGCGGCGTAAATGAAATAGCAAATTTTTTACCGGCCAGAGCATTTAATTCCTGCTCAATTTCCGGCAGATGCCGGTGTTTTCCGACTTTGTATGCTTTAAAACCACCGTCAACTTCGCAAAAAAGAGAACCGGTCAGCGGTTCCCGTCCCGCTCCGCTTACTCCTGAGGCCGAATCGGCAATAATCGTGGAGACGTCCAGTAGTTTCTTTTTCAGCGCCGGAGCAAGACCCAAGATTATGCTTGTCGGATAGCAACCCGGATTGGCAATGAAGTTTGTTTTCTTTATTTTTTGCCGGTAAAGTTCAGGAATGCCGTAAACAGCATTCTTTATGAGCTTGGCACTGCTATGCTTTGCATACCATGTTTCATAGATTTTTACATCCCGCAGTCGGTAGTCAGCGCTTAAATCAATTACCTTCTTTCCCGCCTTGATAAATTCCGGAACAATCTCCATGGAAACACCATGGGGAAGTGCCAGAAAAACAATATCGCAAATCTTGATTATCTCTAACGGCATTGCATTTTGATATTTCAATGACGTCAAGCCATGTAGAGACGGAAATACCTCAGTTACCGGTTTTCCGGCAAAACGCCGGGAAGTAACCGCAACCAACTTTACTTCGGGGTGTCCCGATAAAATTCTGGTTAATTCCTGACCTGTATATCCGCTTGCTCCGAATATTGCTGCCTTAATCATAAAATCCCCCAAAAAAAAGGGAGGCCAGAAGCCCCCCGTGTTTAATTTTAACGTTTGGAGAATTGGAATCTTTTCCTGGCTCCGGGTTGCCCGTATTTCTTCCGTTCTTTGACGCGGGCATCTCTGGTTAAAAAGCCCGCCTTTTTTAAAACTAATCGCAATTCGGCATCATACTCCAGAAGAGCTTTAGAAATTCCTTGCTTTACCGCTCCGGCCTGACCGGCTACTCCACCGCCGTTTACATTAACGTACAAATCGAACTGATCTTTTTTCCCCGTAATCTCAAATGGTTGCTTGATAATCATTTTCAGGCTGGGACGAGTAAAATATTCATCATAACTTCTTTTATTGACTACAATGTTACCACTTCCCGTTTTCATATAAACACGAGCAATAGCACTCTTTCTTTTTCCTGTTGCATAATAACGTTGTTGCGTCATAATTTCTCCAATAATAGTAAATAATCTAATTTACAATTTTTATCAGTTAAATGGATAAGTTCTCCGGGCACTGGGCTTCGTGAATATGGGCGTTACCGGCATAAACCTTCAGTTTTTTCAGCATCTTGCGACCGAGATTGGTTTTGGGCAACATACCCTGAACTGCTATACGGATCAAATTTTCTGGTTTTTCCGCCAACATTTTTCCTGCAGTAGTTTCTCTTAATCCGCCGGGATAGCCCGAATAAGAATAATACATTTTGTCGGTCAACTTTTTGCCGGTAAGCATAATTTTTTCAGCATTAACTACAACGATAAAATCGCCGGTATCACAATGCGGAGTATAAGTAGCCTTATGCTTTCCCCTCAATCGGAGCGCTATTTGACTAGCGAATCTTCCCAATACTTTACCGGAAGCGTCCGCAATATACCATTTTTGATCGGCTGTTTGTGCATTAGCCATGTATGTCTTCATAATAAAACCACCATCTTAGTGAAAAATTTAAAAAGGGAGTTTATGAAATCTTAATTTACTTGTCAAGTAAAATATTTGACCCAAAAATAGACATTGCTTT
>DCVU01000109.1 GCA_002327415.1 Smithella sp. UBA2180 | reverse complement strand
CCCAGAAGAATTGTGAATCTGGAAATTTTTTTGTCCGTAACAGATTTATAAAAGGCATTCAATTTGGCTAATTCCAGATAACCGATTTTTTCTCCTTCCCGTACAATCATTTCATTTTTTTGCACCTGGAAAAACGTCGAATTTGGTTCTCCTATAATAGCCAGTTTTTTCTTTTCTGTAGCTTCTTTATTAAAAGTTAAATTTGGTTCGATTATTTTTTTGGCCAGAGAGAAAGCCGCTTCTTTTAAATTATCGGCATCTTCCTTAAAAACCATATTGACCGTTTTTAAAAGCGCTGCGTCAATTTCCTGAATATTGAAAAATAAAGACTGGTCTTTAATTTCTTCTTCGATCTTAGTTTTTAAATTTCTGACAACAATGCCTTTCTGCTTTTCTTGTTTGCTGAAAATATTATTGGTAATAAACTTATTATCATAGAAAGAAATGATCAACTTGGATAATTTCTCACGGAGTTCATCGGAAAATTTATGCTCGTTGAGAACATAAAATTCTTCCGAACTTAAATAAATTCCCAGATTAGTTTCCAAACTCTTTTTATCTTTCTGTAATTTGCTTACATCAAGTCCGCCGTTTTTCGAAGTTTTTCCCATAAGAGAATTTTTGTAGTTTTCTTCCGCGGCAGAAAGAGCTTTGACTAATTTTATTTTTATGTTTTCTTTAACTTTAATATCGTAATCACAAACCGGTTTGACGTTTTCCGCGTCCTCAATTTTTTTCTGCTCGGTTGCCTGCGGATCTTCAACCAGAAAAGAATAATCTGCTTTAATATTCCTGGGGGCGATCATGCCCAGTTTAAAGTCCGGTTCGGAGATACGGAGGTCCGGGGCCAGGATGATTGCTAAGATCAAGCAGAGGATAACAGCAATAGCCCATTTTTGAAAAATTCTGTTTTTCAAAAATTCAAAAGACAAATTACTTTTCTCCAGAAACTTTTTGGAAATATCCGCCGTCTTATTTTTTATTGATTCGATAAAATTCATAAAATTTATTGTTGAAACTCCAATTCCGAAAGTGAAGTAACCTGAAGGTCATCTTCGACGTCGCGGAATTGGTAAGTTGAACAATCCCGCGAAGCGGAGGGTTTAATGCACCGCAGCTTGCTGCGGAATCTTTTTCTAAATCTTGCTTTAGTTTTCATACCCGTGATTTGTTGGAATCGATTGTTTTTTCTCTACCTAAACGTTTATAAGCTTTGATGACATCCTGAACCAATGGATGCCGGACAACATCAATTTCCGAAAAATGAACAAAGCGGATACGGTCGATTTTCTTTAAAATGTATTCCGCTTCAACTAACCCGGAAACTTTTTCCGTAGGCAAATCAACCTGCGTAATATCCCCGGTAATTATTGCCTTGGAACCGAACCCGAGCCTCGTTAAAAACATTTTCATTTGTTCAGATGTGGTATTTTGCGCTTCGTCCAAAATAACAAAGGAATCGTTAAGCGTTCTGCCCCGCATAAAAGCCAGAGGCGCAACTTCAATCAATCCTTTACTGATAAGGGCGGTTGCCCGTTCCATATCTATCATATCATAAAGCGCATCATATAAGGGGCGCAAATAAGGGTTTACTTTTTCGGCCAGATCTCCCGGTAAAAAGCCTAATTTTTCACCGGCCTCCACCGCGGGCCGCGCCAGAATTATTCGCTGAACTTTCTTTTCCAGCAAATGTGATACGGCCATGGCCATAGCCAGATAAGTTTTTCCCGTGCCGGCGGGACCTATGGCAAAAACCATATCAAAATTTCTCATATATTCAATATAAAGCCGCTGCGCTATACTTTTAGGGGTAATGATGCGTTTTTTGGAAGAAATAAAAACAGTATCGAGGAATATGCGCGCCAGTTCGAAAGTTACATCTTCGGAAAGAATACGATGAGCGTAGTCGATATCGGAAGAATGAATATGCCAGCCTTTTTCCATTATCGAATAAAGCTGCCGCAGCATGGCGGTGATCTTGCGCACGCTGTCATTGTCATTATCGCCGGAAACAGTAATATTATTTCCCCAGGCTTTTACCTTGACGGGTTCCAGATTTTCGATAAGTTTTAGATGCTTATCATGCTCGCCGCAGAGATTTTTTAGTAAATTATGGTCCGCAAACGAAATTTTCTCTACGGATATATTTTTAGTTGACTGCTTCAAATATTTATAAGCCTCTAAGCTTAGAGTTTATACCAATCGATAGTCAGTTTCTATCACTTTGATTTATCCAATGCAATACAATTGATGAAGCTGTAAAAAGCCGTTAAATGATCAATTCTAAAAACTGATTCCTTCCTCTTGACACATGCCTTTTAATTGGTGATCCCATCGTCCTTCTTAATAGACTTTACCTAAGCAAACAGAGGCTCTTTTCCAATGGTTAAAATCCCTACTTCAATTATAAGAACCCTGAATGATTATTTGCGTGATGTTGAAAAAATATGTCACTTTGATAAGGCTATATTGTTTGGTTCATATGCGCACGGTAATATAAAAAAACGCAGCGATATTAACATAGCAATTTATCATGCCATTTGCAGATTGAACGGAGCACGACAACGATTCAGTGCAATCCTTTTGGGATTATCCCTATGTGTAATTGTTTATCTGTGAAATCGTAAGATTTTTTTTATTTGCACAATCCTGCATCGAATTTACTTTTGCAAAAACAGGTGCGCGAAGACCTTGGCATCGCCTAGAATATTGTCAATCGGGCAGTTTTCGTTTGGCTGATGGGCTGTCTGGTTGGTTTTCGACCAGACAGCTACGGGGTAATCCTTTTTCCGGATATAGGAAGCAACGGTTCCGGCGCCCACACCTCCGGCAAAGGCCTTTATACCATAGACAGTTTTAATGGCTTCAGTAAGCGCCTTGACCACTTGCGCGTCAGGCGAAGTCGGTTTTGCTGATTGCACGTATTGCGCGGTTGATATTTCTATCTGAACCTTGAATTTCTTTTCAATTTGATGAACAATTTTTTGTATTGCCGAGACGACATCCTGTAAATCATAGTCCGGCAGAATGCGGCAATCCATACAAAAAATATCTTCGCCGGGAATGGTGTTGATATTGCCAATATTGGCCTCTTTTTTCGTCGGTTCAAATGTGCTTTCCGGCGGATCAAAAAGGAGGTCGGATTTGGGAAATAACTTTTTGAGTTTGGCTAATTTTGTTACCAGATGCGATGCCGCCGAAAATGCATTATTGCCTAATTGCGGATTACTGCCGTGGCATTGCTTTCCTTTTGTTTTAAAACACAGCCAGAGAATACTCTTTTCGGCAACTTCGATTAATGTGCCTTCCGGATTTCCCGAATCAGGAACGACAATCAAATCATCATGGTTAAAAAGATTATCCGTGGAATCGATCATGTAATAGAGTCCCATATTGCTTGATGTTTCTTCATCGGAAACAAAGGCAAGGTTAATCGAATTAGCAGGCGTTATTCCCTCATCGATGAGAGCCTTGGCGGCATAGATGGACGCCACCATGTCCTGCTGATTATCTTCCACGCCACGTCCGAAAACATGGCCGTCTTTTACATAAGCGCTATAAGGATCATGATTCCAGAGACGCAATTCACCCGGTGGAACAATATCCATATGAGTAATAATCCAGGTAAATTTATTTTTATTTTTGCCCTCGATTGTTGTAACAAAATTAGGGCGAATGCCTGAGGAGACTCTATTATCTTGCGCATCATAATGCCGGAAGTTTTTAAAACCCATTTGGATAAGGCGGTCTTTCAAAAGATTAGCCTTCAACAATTCCCCGTCGCCCCCGTTTTCCGGGCCCACCGCCGAAACAGCGCTAAGAGCAATCTGCAATTCAATCATTGCTTCGCGGTAGGAATCGATTCTTTGAGATACTCTTTTAAATTTGTCTTCATCAATCATAGAATATACCTTAAAAGAAATTAGTCTTCAGGAGTTATTAAAATATGCCGGTCTGCTGTTGCCGAAGGTTCGTCAAACTTTTTGCTGTCGCCTAAAATTAAGACAACGTTTTTTGTTTTATCCAGATATTTACCGGCGACTTTATTTAAATCTTTAAGGGTGACTTTTTCTATTTTATCCCGGTAATTAAGGAGAAAATCAGCGGGTAATTTTTCGTATTCGATATTCATCTGTTGCAAGGCAATTTGTTCAGGCGTTACAAAAGAAAAGATAAAGCCGTCTATAATCGATTTTTTGGCCCATTCTATTTCTTTGTTTGTAATCGTGCCGGACTGAATATTTTCTAAAACAGAATTAATCAGTGAAAGTGTTTTTATGGTTGAAGATGTTTTCGTAAAGGCGTAGGCGCCGAAAACTCCGTAGGCAGGTTTAGCGCGATAAAAGCTTCCGGCGCTGTAGGCCAGGCCTTCATTATTGCGCACGGCGCTGAAAATTCGTGAAGGAAAACCGCCGCTGCCAACGATAAAATCAAGAATTGTAAAAGCATAGAAATCAGGATCAGTTTTACTTGCGGCAAATTGGCCGCTGATAACCGTAGATTGAGAGATTTCTTTATCAATGTAATAAACACCGGCGTTGAATTTTTGAGGAGGAGAAGGAACATTGGCCAAAATACCGTTTGTCTTCCAATCACCAAAATACCGGCGTAATTTATTTATAGCTTCCTCCTTGGTGATATCTCCGGTTACGGCAAACATAATATTATCGGGTTGGAAAAACCGGTTGTGAAATTTGATTAAATCAGCGCGTTCAATATTCGCGAGCGATTTATACGATGGAAAGCGGCCGCGTGGATCGCCGCTATAGATAAGGCGATTAAATTCACGGAAAGCGAGTTTTTGCGGATCGTCTTTCAGTCTTCTTAATTCTTCATCCTTTAATTGTCTGGCCAAGTCAAATTTATTTTGTTCAAAAGCAGGTTGGATAAGTATCTGCGCCAGCAGGTCAAGTCCCTGGTCAAGGTCTTTGTTTAAAATGGAAAAATTAAACTGGGCCGATTCCATAGCCATGGCAATTGACGCGGATGCGGCCATGAAATCAAATCGGGAATCAATTTCCGTGCTGTTTAATTTTGCTGTCCCTCCGGTTCTCATGACATAGGCAGTTAATTCAGCAACACCTTCCTTGCCTTCCGGATCGTACATGGTTCCGGTTTTAATCAGAGCCTTGATATTAATTAAGGGCAATTCGTGGTCTTCCAGAAGATAAAGGACGATCCCGTTTTCCAGAACCACGCGTTGGACCGGCGGCAGTTTAAATTGCAGCGGCGGATAATGAATTTTGTCCGGGGAGGGCAACTGATAATTTGACGCTGCTGCTACGGGAAGATTGACTCCGGTAATTATGAAGCAGGTCAGCAGTAAGAAAGTAAAATATTTAATAGATGTGTTCATTATTTTTCCTGTAGTATAAGCCTGCGTTTAATTTTTATTTTCGCTGTGGTTTAGTACGGCTATCGTGCGGTTTTCTTTATTCAGATACACTTTTGCCGCCTTTTGAATATCTTCCGCTGAAACTTTATCAATGATGTTTAAATAATTGGATATATATCTGTAATCGCCAAGCAATACTTCGTAATAAGATAACGTTGCGGCAAGTTCGCCGTTGGAATCAAGATTTTGAATGTATTCCATTCTTAACTGATTTTTTGCTTTGGCTAATTCCGTGTCCGGCACCGGCTGCGTTTTAATTTTTTCTATTTCCTGCAAGATTATTTCTTCCAGTTCAATATTCGTATGGGGATGACGGGGCTGGGCAAATATCGTAAAGAGGTTCGGGTACCTTGTCGCCGGCACACCGTTGGAAGCGCTGACGCTTTCCGCGATGCCCATTTTCGTTACCATTAAATTATATAATCGGCTGGTTCTGCCTTTAGTCAGGATTGTTTCCAGAACATCAAACACATAGTCATCGTAGGCAGGAGCTGTTGGTTTGTGATAGCCGATAATCATTATCGGATTGGCATCAAACAGCACTTCCACTTTTCTTTCTCCGGTTTGCGGAGGTTCCGCCGGGATCACATTTTTCTTTTTGTTGTTCGCGGGAATCCGGCCAAAATATTTTTCGATCAATTTTAATGTTTCCGGAGGGTTGATATCGCCGGCCACGGCAATCACAATGCTTTCCGGCGCTCTATATTCGGCAAAGATGTGTTTTACCGCATCCGGACTTAAATTCATTATATCCTGGGTCCAGCCCAGTATGGGCTTTCCGTAGGGATGTACTTTATAAGCGGCGCTTAAAAATTGTTCGTATAATTTACCGTCGGGGTCGGCTTCCACACGCTGCCTTCTCTCTTCCATCACCACATCACGTTCCGTGTAAAACTCACGAAAAACAGGATTGAGCAGGCGATCAGATTCAATTCTTGCCCAGAGTTCGATTTTATTGGCGGGCAGGCTGACATGATATGTCGTTACATCCTGGCCGGTGGAGGCGTTCATATCCAATCCGCCGTTTTCCGTATATAGCCGGTCAATTTCATTAGGTATAATATATTTCTTATTTTGATCCTGTAGATTTTTTAATTGAGCAGAAAGTCCTTCAATAATTTTTGGATCGGCCTTTTGACTTTTTCGTTTTTCTTTATCCAGGGCTGTGCCGGTTTTTTCGATTGCATCCAATATTTTCTTTTCGGCAGCGTAATTTTTGGTGCCGATGGTTGTGGTGCCCTTAAACATCATGTGTTCACAAAAATGGGCGGCGCCGTTTTCACCGGCAGTTTCATCCGCAGCGCCGATACGATGCCGGATATATAAAGAAACGGTCGGGCTTAAATGACGTTCCAGCATCAGCACAGTCAAACCGTTTTTCAGTTTTGTTTTTATAACCTTCTTTTCCAGATCAAGACCGTAGGAATGACCGGAAAGTAAAAAAAATGCCGCCAATATGAAAGCTAATCTGAGTATATTATTGTCTTTCGTCATTATTAATTCCATCCGGTTGTTTCTTAATAAATAAACGGGAGAAAAAGTATATGATCCCAACAATACAAACTAAAATTAAAAAGGAAGCGGAAAAAAAAGACATTACGAATTCCAGGGGATTCTTTAAATTATATGAACCCCATAAAATATTGACGCCGATAATTAAAAACAAAACGGATAGAAGTAAGACGGCAATATTTTTAATCCAAATTAATACATTCATGCAAGACAGCTTATTTTGTCCCTTAATTATTTTTCAGTTTCTTCTTTAACTCCGTGTAATCGGCATAACTAAATACATTGCTCCGGCAAGGGAGCAATGTATTGTTATGATATAGTGGTTCGCTTTGAATGTCAAAGGAAGAAGATGCAATCGCTTCCTCCCACATTTTTGTGCCGGGAATAGGCGAGTATTCGGCCAGCACCGGTTTGGCGCCGCTTTCCCGGACAAAGTCAATGCTGGAGCTAACTTCCGCTGCGCTTTGACCGGGCATGCCGCAGAGAAGATATATGCCTATTTCTTCAGTTTTATAACCGGCATTTTTTAAATGACGCACACCATTTAACAATTCTTCATTTATAACTTTGCCGCCGGTTTGCTTTTGCCTTTGGAAATCCGCCGTTTCAAAGCCGAAGCGAATTGTCTTGAATCCTGAGCCGTAGAGCAGTTCACTTAGCTCTTTGTCTATTTCTCGCAGATGCAATCCGTTGGGGCAGTGGAACTGGCAGGATAAATTTCTTCGTTTTAATTCTTTGAGCATGGGAATAATCATTTCCTGAGGCTTAACAAGCAAGGCGTCATCATAAAAACTGAAATTGATTACGCCGGATTTTATTTGCCAGCATTCGATTTCGTCAACAATTTTTACCGGATCGCGTCGCCGGAATTCGTCATTGAAAATATGCGAAGCGCAATAGCTGCAATGATACGGACAGCCGCGGGAAGTGGTAATCGGCAGTTGGTCAATCTTTCGTATTAAATCGAAAGCGGGGCAGGGCAGGGAATCAAGGTTTTCACTATCGGGCACGAAGGAAGGTTCTTCTCTGAATAAATCCTTCAGCAACTGCAGAACTGGTTTTTCTCCCGCGCCTGCAATTACAAAATCAACGCCGGAAAATTTTATAGCATGATCGTAACAAAGTGTCGCATATTTGCCGCCCAGCACAATGGGAACGGAGGGCAATACTTCTTTGATTATTTTAATCGCTTCAAAAACTCCGGGATACCAGTAAGTCATCATCGAAGTGATTAAAACGATGTCTGTATCCGGATAATTTTTTAATTCCTCGCGAAATATTTCCGGTGTAATGCCATAGCGGCAGTAACTTCTCCTATCAAACATCTTCAGCGGTCCAGGAGTTGTGATAATCTGCCGGAAGAATTTGCCGTCGCCATAGGAATGACGCTTTGGCTGTTTGCGGTTTCCTTGGAGCATGGCCGGATGATACGGGTCAAGACAATCAATAAAATAAACCTGATAATTGTTTTGACGAAGCAGGCCGCCCAAATATAAAAGCCCGAGAGGTTTCAACCAGAAATCGTAGGCCGCGAAATCGTGAATCCAGGGGTTTATCAGAAGAATCTTTTTACTCATGGCCGCTGTTTATCACAGCCGCCAGCAAATTACAAAAGGATTGCCTTTCAGTCACTCCTTCTTGAATCCCGCGACTTGCAATCCCCCTGCTCCTGGAGACTGTGTCACAATAGGAAAAATTGCTATCAACAACGTCATACCTCTATGTAAAAAAAGC
>DCVU01000034.1:8702-29642 GCA_002327415.1 Smithella sp. UBA2180 | reverse complement strand
TTATAGCGTTTATAGAGATAACTTTATTGTGAAACTCCAATTCCGAAAGCGAAGCATATTGGAATTGGTAAGTTGAACAATCCCGCGAAGCGGAGGGTATAATATCTCGTAGCTTGCTGCGGAATTTTCCCAAAGCTTGCTTTGGGGTTCATACCCGTGATTTTTAGAGGGATTTTTTGAAAAATAGTTCTTGCTAGCAAGAACTATGATGGGCTTTCTTCGCTTTTTTTCCTGTTTTTATTTCGCGGACGAGGGTTCTTACTTATTTTCTTTTGTGTAAAGTCATTTCCTTGGTCAGCGCTCAAAGTCGGTGCGGGCGGCGCATGCAAAGATTGCTGATAATAATCATCCAGCAGCATGGTGATCAGCGAAAGTTCTTCTTCCGATTGCGCCAGGTTGCTGGCCAGCGGCAGAAAACGCCGCATCCGTTCGATCTGAAGATTGTCGCGGGCGCGAAGTTTTGCTTCCAGAAGAGCTGTTATTCTCTCGGCCACAACCCTTTCCAGTTCGTCATCGCCGGGCAGAGGGCGTTCTTCCATGTTGATGTTATAATAACGGGCAATGCTTTGCAGTTTGAATTTTTCCATTTCCGCGACTAAAGAAATGGCTACGCCGCTTGATCCCATGCGTCCTGTGCGTCCGGCCCGATGAATATAAGCTTCGGGGTCCTCCGGTGGTTCGTACTGAATAACATGAGACAAATCGGGAATATCAATACCGCGGGCGGCAACATCGGTTGCCACGAGGAATCGCAGGGCGCCGCGCCGTACACGCGCCATGACCTTCTCCCGCATACTCTGGGCCAGGTCGGAACTCAGTTCGTCGGCGTCATAACCGAAACGCTTGAGCACGACGGAAAGATAATGCACGGTGTCCTTCGTGTTGCAGAAAATAATGGCCGAGGAGGGATTTTCAATTTCGATAATGCGCACCAGCGACCGCTCTTTGCGCATCCCCGGAACGATGTAATAAATGTGCTCGATTTCAGCGATATGCACCTGATTGCCGCTTAAGCTCAACAATTTTGATTTATGCAGGAATTGATCGGATAAACGAATTACCTGCGGCGGAAAAGTCGCGGAAAACATACTGCTGAGTATTTTACTCGAAGGTATGTATTTGCGGATTTTTACCATATCGGGATAAAAACCCATGGACAACATGCGGTCGGCTTCATCGAAAATCAAAATCTTCAGGTGATCAAGAGAAAGAGTGTTTTTTAAAAGATGATCCAGAATACGTCCCGGCGTGCCGATGACGAGCTGAGCGCCGCCGCGGAAAGCTTCCAATTGCGCATTGTATCCCACTCCTCCATATACTACGGCTGTTCTTATGTTTGTCCCTTGAGTCAGCATTTCTGCTTCTCTGGATACCTGAAGGGCCAGTTCGCGGGTGGGAACAAGGACGAGAGCCTGAGCAAAATTTTGCTGTGCGTTAATTTTTTGGATAATGGGCAGGATGTAAGCGCCGGTTTTACCGCTGCCGGTGCGTGACTGCACCATCATATCCTGACCCGCTAAAAAATAAGGAATAGATTTGGCCTGCACGGGCACAAGAGTTTTCCANNCGGTTCAATAGCCTTTCCCTCGCTGCCTATATTTTCTTCCATAAAAGCCAAAGTCCTTTCCCTAAACAAAATAATTGTTTAACGTCTTTTAGTTTAGTATTGCTTAAGAATCAAGGGGAAAATTAACCTTGATCTCAAAATTTATTTAAGAGGATAACGACTTTGGCATTGTTGCCGGTTCTTCTGGATTTCGCCGTGGCTTTGGGAGCGGCGGCTGATCCGCCAATCTCTATAATTATTTTTCTTTTTGTTATAGCGCCCTCCTCATAGTTGTGTATTAAATGAATGTCAGTTTTGTTCCCGCCATATTCAATATAAATTGATCCGGCATTTGCTTTTCCATAGCCATGATTGCTTTTCTGCCCGTGCAGTGAGTTGGAATCACATAAGCCGGATGAATATTTTGAAGCTCCTGTGTCGTGCGATCAATTATGGGTTCAAAAAACGGCCCGGATAGGTGGAATCCTCCCATCACGGCATGAATCTTATCGATGCCGGTTACGTCCATTGCATAACGGACAGTGTTTACAATACCCGCGTGAGCGCAGCCGGAAAGAATCACCAATCCCTTGTCTTTAAGATTCATTACAATGGAAGTATCGTCTTCAATGGCGTCCCATACTTCCTTGCCGTCTTTTTGGCAATGAGGAAGGGGCCATCCTTGTTCAAAATCCGTGGAACGCGGAATCTCGCCCAGAAAAAGGATCGTGTCATTTAAGAGAAGATAGGGTTTTTCGGTTTCCACCACAGAGAGTCCCGCCTGCTTGACCATTTCCCGTGTAAATTTCGGAAAGTTGATTTTAAATTCCTCTCCGAATTTGAGATAACGCGGCGTTTTAAATGCGGACGGGTGCACAACAAAGGGAACATTATTCTTGCCGATCAGAGCTGTTAGCTTTTCCATGCCGCCAATATGGTCGCTGTGTCCGTGGGAGAGCGCCACCGCTTCCACTTCTTTCAGATCAATACCCATGGTCTGGGCATTCTGCGCCGCCCCGTCTTCAGAAAAACCGAAATCAAAAAGCAGAGTGTGCGTTTTGCCTTCGGCTGTTGTTTTAACCAGCGCCGAAAAACCATGTTCCGCCAGAATAGAGGCGCGTATTTCTCCGTCTTTCAGGGGCACGGCGCGGGAAACGACCGCGCTCCCGTCCATGGCCGTCATTTCGATATAGTTGTCCTGCAAGGTCAGAATCTCGATCTTATCCACAGCCTTTAATATCGTTTTCATTTCAACCTCCACAATGTGATTCTCCACACTTTCTGTCCGCCCCGCAACAGGTTCTTCCTGTTTCTTCGAGAGAACAGCCCTTCATCTGATCGCATCGGTTAGCGCTTGATGATTTCATAATAAAACCGCTGCCGCCGCTTATCAGCTTGCGGACTTCTTCGCCGCATTCGGGACATTTCTTGATGGGCGCATCCGTCATGGTTTGTTGTCTTTCGAATTGCAGGCCGCAGCGGCTGCATTCATATTCATACGTGGGCATAAATTATGTTCCCTCCTGTTTTTAGTCGTTATGGCATTCATGCTCATGCTGACTGCAAGAAATACCTGAATCATTGAGTTTGCCTGCAAGCCAGCTTTCGGCAACGGCTTTCACATTGCCTGAACATCCACGCAGAACATCAATGCCGTGGCCGTTCAATACATTAACAGCGCCCCGTCCCATGTTTCCGGCCAGCATGAGTTTTACACCCTGTTCGGCAAGCGTCTGGGCTATATTAGATTTGCAGCCGCAACCAGCAGGAGACGCAATCTTTTCTTCTGCTGTTATTTTTTGGCCGTCAATGGTGAATACCGTAAAGTGTTCACAATGTCCGAAGTGTTCATCAATCTGGTTCATGCGTGATGGTAATGCGATTTTCATAAATTTCTCCTATAAAATAATTATTGATTAATCTTTTTTAGCTGTGCGTCCTTTCCCGTGGCCGCATGGCTTTTTTTCGTTTAAAGCAACTTCCCCGCCTTCAATTTTCAGCGCTTTCCCGTTGATCAGGACATCGGCTATTTTTTTGTGTGCCGCTTCAATGATCCTGCCGAATGTCTGGCGGGAAATGTTCATTTTAACCGCCGCATCTTCCTGATATAGTTCTTCGTAATCCGCCAGACGAATTGCTTCAAATTCATCCAGATTCAGAACAATCTCTTCCAACGCTACGGTGGGTATTCCCCGTGGCTTGAAATAATTTTTATCAGGCATTCCACAGATATTACGGCGACATTTAGGACGAGGCATTTGTCTTGATTACTCCTTTTATCTGTTATAAGCATATGCCCATAACATGTCAAGGGTTAATATTGTCTTATTTTTGGAAATTGAAGATTACCACTTCATATATTCCAAGACACCCAATGCCGCAGACATACTTTTATTAGTCTTTGTCTTGAGGTAGATACCATTTCCCAAAATCTAAAATATCTTCTTCCTCAAGGGGCAGGAACCATTTTTGGGCAATAAAGGTGGGAATGACCGCACTGGCAACAACAACACCAACTAATATGGAATATTGGACTTGATTAATTAATCCGGCTTGTAAACCAAATAAACTGGATATCGTTCCAAAGGTCAATCCTGTGCTCATAAGCAGGGTTGTGTACATGCTGCCATCAGGGATGTATTTTTTTGCCAGAAAATATACGCCGATAAATTTAGCAATTATTTTCACGGCGAAAAGCGCGGCAAAAAGTCCCAAAGAGGCAACAATCATCGTTATTGAAATCTTCATGCCGCCAACAATAAAAAAATTGGTGTGATAAAAGCGTAAGCCACCGTGCGAAGACGGTTTTTGATAACCTGTGTTTTGCGTTTTTCATCAAAATGTTTGGATATCAAAAGCCCCAGCACAAAGGCGGGAAGAATGGCCTGACTATTGCCAATTTGCGCAAAATAAATGAAAACCAACAGAATAAGAAAAATAAATTTTATCTCCGGTTCAATCACTTTGTCAAAAAAGCGGGGATTATGCAGAATGTATAACGAGAACTTGTCCACAAGAAATATCACCAGAATCGATACAATGTAAAATGCAAGTATATAGATCGTGGGCTTGAGAAACATAATGCTCAAAGCCAACGCCGTTCCCATATCCGTAACAAAAGTAGCGGCCATTAGCATTTTGCCGATTTGATTATTGGTCAGGCCTGTTTCCACCAAAACAGAATAAACAACGGCCAGTGACGTTGTGGATAAAGCTATTCCGGCAATTAATGCTGCTTTGTATTCCCATCCGATAATATAAAAAGTAAAGAAGGAAGCGGCAAGAAAGGGAATCAGAAATGAAAAAAATCCAATCAGAAAACTTTCTTTGAATTTTTCCTTGAACAATTTGGTGTCAATTTCTGTGCCGGCAAGATAGGTTAAAATAATTCCGCCAAATTGTGCGATATAGATCATCCAGTCTTCTGCTTTTAATCCCAGATTACCGGCAATGGCGTCCAGAAATATTTCGATAATTGCTACAGACAGACCCAAACGAAGTGAAATAATACTGGACAGAAAAACTAAAAGACCGACGGCTAAAGGGATATAATCGCCTTTCATAATAACTCCTGATATTGAATTTGGCAGGAGTTATCAGCAACAAAGGCGGTTATAAGGTGAACCACATCACCTGTTTACAAAAAAATATATAAACTGTGTCAACATGTCTATCCAAAAAAGAATATTTAGTCAATGTGATTGTGTATAAGCTAAACGTCTCCTTCTTATGGAATTGATTATTATTGACATAATGTTGAAAAATATGCTTTTGTTCAAATAATTTTCGAGGAGAAACAGTTTGAAAAAAAACAAAACAAGTTTCTTTTGTCAGCATTGCGGCTATATGTCGCCCAAGTGGCTGGGCAAATGTCCTTCCTGCAGCGGCTGGAATTGTTTTGCCGAAGAATTGATCAGTGATTCCGATTCCGGCAGCCGCACGGAAATGAATTTTAACGGCAAGCCTCTTCCCATAGATGATATTTCCGTGGAAGAAGGCAGTCGAACAGTTACAGGTATTGCCGAGATTGACCGGGTTTTGGGAGGAGGTATTGTCGGAGGTTCGGCAATTCTGATCGGCGGAGAACCGGGCATCGGCAAATCAACTCTCATGCTGCAAATGATGCATAATCTAGCAGGGCAGGGATTGAAAGTTTTATATGTTTCCGGCGAGGAGTCGGCCAGTCAAATTAAGATGCGCAGCAAACGGGTCGGAGCAGCGTCCAAAGATTTACTTGTTCTTGTAGAAATTTCTCTGGAAAAGATTCTGGAGCAGATTAAAGCGGTTTCTCCGGCCATAGTGGTTATCGACTCTATTCAAACGGTTTATTCGGGAGAACTAATGTCCGCTCCCGGCAGTGTCGGGCAGGTGCGCGAGACCTCGTCGCGGCTGATTCTTTTTTCTAAAAAATACGGTATTCCGGTTTTTTTAGTAGGTCATGTGACCAAAGATGGTTCTATCGCCGGCCCTAAAGTGCTGGAACACATGGTGGATACGGTGCTTTACTTTGAGGGTGGTTCCGCTCATGCCTATCGGATTATAAGAAGTATAAAAAACCGTTTCGGCCCGACCAACGAAATTGGCGTTTTTGAAATGCAGGATAAGGGATTGAAAGAAGTGCCCAATCCTTCTACTTTCTTTCTGGCGGAGCGGCCGCAGAATGTTGCCGGTTCGGTTGTTGTCCCCTCTCTGGAGGGCACCAGGCCTATTTTAGTGGAAATTCAGGCTCTGGTGAGCGCCACCAATTTGGGAATGCCGAGGCGTACGGCTATCGGTGTGGATCACAACCGCGTTTCACTTCTGGTGGCTGTGTTGGATAAAATTTGCGGTCTGCATTTGAGCGGTTCGGATATCTTTATCAATGTTGCCGGTGGTGTCCGGGTGGAAGAGCCAGCGGTTGATCTAGGTGTCGTTGCCGCGATGACTTCGAGTTTTATGGACAAGCCCATTGATGCACAGACGGTTGTTTTGGGGGAAGTGGGGCTCGCCGGAGAAGTTCGGGCTATTTCGCAAATGGATGTGCGGATAAAGGAAGCGGCGCGTTTAGGCTTTAACCGTTGCCTGGTGCCCAAAACAAACGCGGCTCAATTGGCAAAAATAGCGAAAATGGAGGTTTGTAAAATAAGTTCGTTGAAAGAATTACTGGAAAATTTATTTTAATTAGTATAAATGCCATAAGCACCTTGACATATGAAAAATGGTGCATAAAATACACCTGCTAAATCAGCACTCTTAATATAATAACAAAAAGGAAGAAAGGAGCATAAAGAGTATGAAAATCAGACCTTTACAGGATAGAATCATTGTAAAACGTTTGGAAGAGGAACAAAAAACCAAGGGAGGTATTATCATTCCCGATACCGCCAAAGAAAAACCAATCGAAGGAAAAGTAGTTGCCGTGGGTAAGGGCAAAGTTGCCGATGACGGCAAACTTATCAAACTCGAAGTCAGCGTGGGCGATAAAGTTCTTTTCAGCAAATACGGCGGAACGGAAGTTAAGATCGACGGCGAAGAATACCTGATCATGAGAGAAGAAGACATTCTCGGCATTATTGAAAAATAAGAAAATATTCAAGGAGGAATATATACAATGGGAGCAAAAGTACTTCTTTATGATGAAGAAGCAAGAAAATCTATGCTGAAGGGCGTCAACACTCTGGCCGACGCTGTAAAAGTAACCCTCGGCCCCAAAGGCCGTAATGTTATTATTGATAAAAGTTATGGCTCACCCACCGTCACCAAAGACGGCGTTACCGTGGCCAAGGAAATCGAACTGGAAGATAAATTTGAAAATATGGGCGCGCAGATGGTCAAGGAAGTTGCCAGCAAAACAAGCGACGTCGCCGGTGACGGCACCACCACGGCTACCCTTCTGGCACAGGCCATTTATCGCGAAGGCGTTAAAGCCGTCGCGGCCGGCTCCAACCCCATGGATATTAAACGCGGCATAGACAAAGCAGTCGAAACCGTTGTCAAAGAACTCAGCAAGATGAGCAAACCCACCAAAGATCAAAAAGAAATCGCTCAGGTTGGCACCATCTCCGCCAACAACGATGAAACCATCGGCAACATCATCGCCGGCGCCATGGATAAAGTCGGCAAAGAAGGCGTCATTACCGTGGAAGAAGCCAAAGGTCTGGAAACCGAACTGGAAATTGTCGAAGGTATGCAGTTTGACCGCGGCTACCTTTCTCCTTACTTTGTCACCAATGCCGACAAGATGCTTGTCGCTCTGGAAGACGCATTAATTCTTATCTATGAAAAGAAAATCAGCGGTATGAAAGATTTGCTGCCGCTTCTGGAACAAATCGCCAAAATGGGACGCCCGCTACTGATCATTGCTGAAGACATCGAAGGCGAAGCGCTGGCAACACTGGTCGTCAACAAGATTCGCGGCACTATCCATGTGGCTGCGGTTAAGGCTCCTGGCTTCGGCGACCGTCGCAAGGCCATGCTCGAAGACATCGCCATCCTTACCGGCGGCAAGATGATTTCCGAAGACATGGGTTACAAGTTGGAAAACGTAAAAATAGAAGATTTGGGACGCGCCAAGAAAATTACCGTTGATAAAGACAATACAACCATTATCGATGGTGCCGGGAAAAAAGCTGATCTGGAAGGCCGCGTCAAACAAATCCGCGCTCAGATCGAAGAGACCACCTCTGATTATGACAGAGAGAAGCTTCAGGAAAGACTGGCCAAACTGGTTGGCGGCGTGGCCGTAATCAAAGTCGGCGCTGCAACGGAAACTGAAATGAAGGAAAAGAAAGCGCGCGTCGAAGACGCTCTGCATGCCACCCGCGCGGCAGTGGAAGAAGGTATTGTCCCCGGCGGCGGCGTAGCTTATCTGCGCACCCTGCCCGCTTTAGCTAAAATGTCTCTGGAAGGCGATGAACAGATCGGCGTCAATATTATCAAGAAAGCGATTGAAGAACCTATCAAGATGATCGCCTGTAATGCCGGCCTGGAAGGCAGCATTGTGGTCGAAAAAGTAAAAGAGAAGAAAGGCGCCTTTGGTTTCAATGCCCGCACCGACGAGTATGAAGATATGATCGCGGCCGGTGTTATTGATCCTACCAAGGTTACCCGTTTTGCTCTGCAGAACGCAGCCTCAGTTGCAGCTTTACTGCTCACTACGCAGTGCATGATCGCCGATAAGCCCGAAGAGAAGGGCGCAGGCGGTGGAATGCCCGGTATGCCTCCGGGTGGCGGATATCCCGGCATGGGCATGTAGGAAACTAGCCTGAGACGGAAGTCTGAAGCTTAAAGATAAAAGCCTCTTGTCCGGTTGGATAAGAGGCTTTTAAGTTTCTTTTCCTTGCCCCGCTGAAGCGGGACAGTTTCCAATCCCGACGTATCGGGATTGGATAATTCGACTTACAAAATTCATTTCACGCTGCTCCTGAATTTTGAGTCTCATTACAACTAACGAATTGCGGTTTACTACATAACCGCAGTTCGAGTTTCACTGCCGCCTCGGTATCTTGGTGAATGCGACGTGGCCTAAAGCCAAGTTCAACACTATAAATATTAAAGCCCCTTGCCATGCTGGCAAGGGGCTTTTTATTTTCAAATCATTTCTTTTGGGGAATGATCTCAATCCAGTAGTCGTCAGGATCATTGATAAAGTATATGACCATATCTTTGTTCTCATAACAGATGCAGCCCATCTTTTCATGCAGGGCATGGGCGCCTGCAAAATCGTCGACTTTGAGGGCCAGATGAAATTCATTATCGCCAAGATTATAGGGTTCCTTTCTATCTCTGAGCCAGGTCAACTCAAACTGATGAAGAGTACGGCCATCGCCAAGAAAGACGATAATGAAACTGCCGTCCGGCGCTTCATGCCTTCGCACTTCCGTCAGTTGCAGCGCCTCCCGGTAGAAGGCAAGGCTTCTTTCTAAATTGAGGACATTGATGCTATTATGGGCGAAAGTGAATTGCATAGACTTGCCACCTCCAACTTTAATTTTCTTTCGGCTATAAAACTAGTTTTATTGTTTTATGGGCCTTCAGAGCGTCATAAAGAGCCGTTCTGTGAGATTCGCTCTCCACGGACAACTCGACATTCAGGCAGTGATATTTACTCTTTTCGCTGCTGCGTGAATGGGTTATTTTACAGGCACGGTCACAAATGATTTCCGCAACAGCTTGCCGCATTTCATCTGCATCGGGGCCGATGATCTTGTAAACCCATGGGCACGGGTACTCCAATTGAACTTTTCGCTTTTTGTCATCAGGCATTGCATTCCATCCTTTCCACTATCCTACTGGATTATTAAAATAAGCTTAAATTTTAATCAAGGCTTTTCGGTCATTACCAAGCCCCCTTTAAATCGTGCTAAACACTATATTGCAACTATCAAAATTGACAAGTTTAGATAAATAACGTAGATATACAACATTCGTTTAATAAAAATTCTTGAGTGCGAGCAAATGCCCAAAGATATTTCTCTACGACAACGGCTTTTCGAACCTCTTCAAAAATTTGCGGACCAATTGACCGCCAAGTTTTCGGCGCGTTCATCCGGCGAGCCGGAAGACCAGTTGAAATCTCCCGTAGATCAACTATTCGCCGCCTATGGCAAAATCATTTCTTGCAGCATTATCCTGAAAGGCGAGTCAACACTGCACAGCAGGCTGGGACGTCCCGACTTTGCAGCACACAGCGATAAATTGCCTGTTGGCTATATCGAACTCAAAGCGCCGGGGAAGGGCGCAAACCCGGAGCTTTTCAAGGGGCATGACCGCGAACAATGGAAACGGTTTCAGAACGTTCCTAATCTGATTTATACCGACGGCAACGAATGGGCTTTATACAGAAGCGGCGAACTTGCCGCCAAACGGATAAGATTGAGCGGCGATATCCGCACAGACGGGAAGAAGGCGGTATCCGAGGAAAACGCCAAAGCCCTTTTTCAATTATTTGCCGATTTCACGGCATGGATGCCGATTGTTCCCAAGAAGCCCAAAGAGCTGGCCGCTTTCCTTGCGCCATTTTGCCGCCTGATCCGCGAAGAGGTAATCGATTCTCTCCAGATTTCATCCTCGCCCATGCACTCTCTGAAGACAGAGATTAAGGCGCTGCTGTTTCCCGATGCCAATGACGATCAATTTGCCGACGCCTACGCTCAAACGGTAATTTTTGCTCTGCTCCTGGGACAGATGGAGGGTGCGGACGTTTTGGACCTGCATAGCGCTTATGACACGCTGGAACATCATCATTCACTTCTTTCCCGGTCGCTTGAATTTCTGACCGATAAAGAAGCGCAAAAAGAAATTAGCGCTTCTTTAAGTATTACGCAGCGCGTTATTCACGAGATACCGCCTGATGTGCTAATAGCAACATCGGCGACAAAAGACCCCTGGCTGTTCTTCTATGAAGATTTTCTGGCAAGCTATGATCCCAAATTGCGCAAAGAGGCGGGCGTATATTTCACACCGCTGGAAGTTGTTCGCTGTCAGGTGCGGTTGATTGACGAAATCCTGCAAAAGCAGCTTGGCCGGAATATGGGATTTGTGGAGGCCGGAGTGGCAATTCTTGATCCGGCGGCCGGTACAGGGACATATTTACTGGGAATCATCGAACATGCTCTGGCAAGGGTTGAGACGGAAGAAGGCCCCGGCGCGGTCAAGGGCGGCGCGCGATCGCTCGCGCATAATCTTCACGGCTTTGAATGGATGGTCGGTCCGTATTCAGTGGCGCAGTTGCGCATTTCGCAGGCCTTGACCAAACAGGGTATTACACTGCCTTCCACCGGCCCCGGCATCTATCTTACGAACACGCTGGAGTCGCCGCATACAGTACCACCCGCCCCGCCGCTGTTTCACAGGCCTATCGCGCAGGAGCACGAGCGCGCGCTGAGAGTCAAAGAATCCGAGCATGTGCTGGTGTGCCTCGGCAATCCGCCGTATGGCCGGCACGAAGCAATGAGTGATGACAATAAAGCCCTCACGGGCGGCTGGGTGCGCTATGGCGATGACAAACACAAGGCGGCCCCGATTCTCGAGGAATTTTTAAAGCCCGCGCGCGACGCCGGATACGGCGTTCATCTCAAGAACCTGTACAACCTCTATGTCTATTTCATCCGGTGGTCGCTCTGGAAAGTATTTGAACATAAGACTGCGACCGGCCCCGGGATTCTTTCTTTTATTACGGCATCGTCCTATCTTGACGGCGACGCCTTTGTCGGCGTGCGCGAGCATATGCGCCGTATCTGCGATCACATCGATATTATCGATCTGGGCGGTGAAGGCCGCGGGACGCGAAGGGATGAAAATGTCTTTGCCATCCAGACGCCGGTGGCAATCTTCGTGGCGTGGCGCAAAGCAAAACCGCAACCCGATATTCCGGCGACTGTTCGCTACACGCGGATAGAAGGAACGCGCGAAGAAAAACTTGCCGCCCTTGATTCCATCGCGTCAAACAGCGACTTGAAATGGGAATCTGTATTGAGTGATTGGCAAGCGCAGTTTAAGCCTGTTTCCGCAAATGAGTTTGACCAATGGCCGAGTATAACAGATTTGTTCCCATGGCAAAATAATGGTGTGCAGTGTAAACGGACATGGCCGATTGCGCCAACAAAAGAACTGTTGGAAACAAGATGGAATGAACTTCTAAAATCTCCTGATATTGCTGCCGCAATGAAGGAAAGTGGCGATAGAACAATCTCGCTGGAACAAATAGACCTGTTTGATAGTAAAAAAATATTACCAGCTCTGAAAACGCTTTCCAAAGAAGAGAAAATACAAAAAATCGTGAAGTATTCATATCGCTCTTTTGACAGACAATATTTATTAGCTGATAATCGATTGATATCTCGTCCAAGGCCGCCGTTATGGCTGACACATAGTGATAAGCAAGTGTACTTATCAAGTATGTTTTCGATACCGTTGGGAACTGGTCCGGCAGTTGTAGCAGAATACGCAATACCTGACCTAGATTGTTTCCGTGGTTCGTTTGGTGCAAAAAATATATTACCCTTATACCGTGATAAGGATTGTACACAACCAAACATATTGCCGGGCTTATTGGAAGTACTGAATAAAGCATTCAGTCGAACTCTAACACCGGAAGATTTAGCCGGGTATGTTTACGGCATTCTGGCGCAGCCTGAATATACGCGACGATTCAGCGATGAGCTTGCCGGCAAGGAAGTGCGCGTACCGTTGACGAAGGATAAGAAACTTTTTGCAAAAGTATCAGAGTTCGGGAAAGAATTGATCTGGCTGCACACTTATGGCGAGCGCTTGCATGACGCCGACCATCCGGCAGGCCGGATACCCAAAGGTCAGGCACTGTGCGTAAAGGCTGTGTCCGATCAAGAAAACAATTATCCGAACGAATTTCATTATGATGAGACCACCAAGAAACTTTATGTCGGCGACGGCGAGTTCGCCCCTGTGCCGCTGGCAGTATGGGAATTTGAGGTCTCGGGGTTGAAGGTTGTTCAGTCCTGGCTGGGGTATCGCATGAGGGAACGCAGCGGCAAGAAATCTTCGCCGCTTGACGATATTCGTCCGCGCATATGGACGCGTGAGTTTACCCGCGAACTTCTCGAACTCCTCTGGGTTCTGGAAATTACGGTGGCAGGGTATCTAACGCAGCAGCAACTGCTGGAGGCAGTTCTTGCGGGCGACTTATTTACAGCGGCGGAATTGCCCGCCGTGCCTGATGAAGCCCGCGAAGCCCCCAAAGTAAAGAGGTCACGAAATCTGGACGGACAGACAAGTATAGAACTTGAAGAATAAAGTGAAAACTAATTATAAAAAAACACCTTACCGGATTATTTTTAAGCAGCGGTGCTATGAGCACTAAATCCAACCACGATGAAAAAAAATCGGCCCTCAGATTTCTGATGCGGGCGCTTGCTTACAGAAACTACAGGTTGTTCTTTGGCGGACAGAGTCTTTCCCTGATCGGAACGTGGATGCAGCAGATAGCCATGAGTTGGCTTGTCTATCGGATGACCAACTCGGTTTTCCTGCTGGGCCTCATTGGTTTTACCGGCCAGATTCCTACGGTAATTTTCGGTTCTTTTGCCGGTGTTTATGCGGATAGATTGAATCGCCGTAATTTACTTGTTATCACGCAGGCCCTCTCCATGGTGCAGGCTTTTGTACTGGCATTTCTGACGCTCACCGGTTTAGTCGCTGTCTGGCATCTGATCGTGCTCAGTATAATTCTGGGAACAGTCAATGCTGTCGATGTGCCCGCCCGGCAATCATTTATCGTTGACATGGTGGAAAATAAAAATGATCTCGGCAACGCCATTGCCCTGAACTCTTTTATGTTCAACGGCGCCAGGCTGGTGGGCCCATCCGTCGCAGGCATTCTCATCGCTTATGTCGGGGAAGGTATTTGTTTCCTGCTCAATGGAATCAGTTTCTTTTTCATAATTCTGGCGCTCCTGGCTATGAAAACCAATCAAAAAGTACGGCAGGAAAATTCCGGCGACGTGTTCCATGAACTCAAAGAGGGTTTTCAATATGTTGCCGGTTTTGCTCCCATCCGGTATATAATAATTCTTTTGGGATTGTTGAGTCTTTTGAGTATGCCTTATCTCGTTCTTATGCCCGTCTTTGCGAGGGATATCCTGCATGGCGGTTCCCATACTTTGGGCTTCCTGATGGGAGCCAGTGGAATCGGTGCGCTGGCGGGCGCTCTGTATCTTGCTTCCCGTAAGTCGGTCATCGGCCTGGGACGTCTCATTGTATTTTCGACTTGCGTTTTCGGTTGCGGGCTTATCTCCTTTTCTTTTTCCCGTTATTTGCCACTTTCCTTATGCCTGATGCTGATTACAGGTTTTGGCATGATTGTGACTATGGCTTCGTGCAATACAATCGTGCAAACCGTCGTGGACGAAGATAAGCGGGGCCGTGTCATGAGTTTTTACGCCATAGCTTTTATCGGGATGGCTCCGTTCGGCAGTCTGATCGGGGGAAGCATTGCTCACAAGATAGGAGCTCCCCTTACTCTTGCCCTGTGCGGCATCCTGAGCATTGTCGGCGCTATCTTTTTTTACAGCCGATTACAGGAGATACGCAAATATGTGCGTCCTATATATCTGCGTATGGGAATTATCCAGGAAATGCCTACTGAGCTTCAGTGAAAACACTTTATACCATTCGATTTCAAAGGCTAACTTTGTTGGCTTCGTCGTCGGCTTCCTCAACGTATTAGTAATACGCCTGCGGAGCCTCCTCCTTGCCGCCTCGTTATCCTTTGACCGGGTGCGCAACCATAGGGCGCGCAATAGAATAAATTTTTACCCTACCGGGAAGTGGCGCCTTGCAGGCGGCATCTTCCAATCGAATGGTATTAATTTTTTCGCGGAATTGATGCAACTTTGGTGCTGTCAGAAATAATGAATTTGTGAAGAAAAATATTGAGATTACCAGTCAAGAGTTATGCTTGAAAGTCCAGTTGTTATGTGATAGTTGACTGCTTCATATACATACCTAGATGGATTCATTTGACGTTTTGATAATCAAAATGTAAAGATTGCCACGTTCACTGTCGTGAACTCGCAATGACGAATGAAGATTAGAAGGCGGTTTAGCCGCTATTTTTTTGAGATGTAAGGAGTAACATAAAATGGATTACAAAGAGACGTTGAATCTTCCCCAGACGGATTTTCCTATGAAGGCGAATCTGGCCCAGCGAGAACCGGAAATGCTCAAAAAATGGGAAGTTATAGACATTTATAAAAAAATCCGGGAAACGGCCAAAGGCAAAAAACCATATATTCTGCATGACGGTCCTCCCTATGCCAACGGCAATATTCATCTGGGGACAGCACTCAATAAAATAATTAAGGATATAGTTGTTAAATCAAAAAACATGACCGGCTTTGACGGTGTCTATGTACCCGGCTGGGATTGCCACGGCCTGCCAATTGAACATCAGGTGGACAAGGAACTCGGAAGTAAAAAACAAGGAATGTCTCAGGTAGAAAAGCGTCGCGCTTGCCGCGTTTACGCGGAAAAATATGTCGGTATTCAGCGCGAACAATTCAAACGTCTGGGTGTTTTCGGCGAATGGGACAATCCCTATCTGACGATGGCCTATCCTTATGAAGCGGCAACTGTCGCGGAATTCGGCAAGCTCTATCTCAATGGCAGTGTTTACAAAGGCAAGAAACCTGTCTACTGGTGCGCTACTTGTAAAACCGCGCTGGCGGAAGCCGAAGTGGAATACGCTGATCATTCCACGCCGTCCATTTATGTCAAATTTAATTTTGTTTCCGATATTGCTCAGCTGCTGCCGAAGCTGGCCGGACAGAAAGTATCGATGGTTATCTGGACAACCACGCCCTGGACGATTCCCGCTAATCTGGCGATTGCCGTCAAGAATGATTTTATTTATGTCGCGGTGAAGATTGATAATGATGTGCTGATTGTAGCCAAGGATATGCTTGATTATTGTCTGGATGCTTTCGGGTTCAAGAATAAAAAATATGAGATCTTGGATGAATTCAAAGGCGAAGTTCTGGAAGGCCAGAAATGCGTTCATCCGCTGATCAAAAGAAACAGTCTTTTGATTCTGGCTCCTTTTGTCACGCTGGAGGCTGGAACCGGCGCCGTGCACATTGCACCCGGCCACGGTCAGGAAGACTATGAAATCGGTTTGGAGTACGGTCTGGATAATTACGCGCCGGTGGATGATGCGGGAAAATTCACGGAAGACGTCGAACATTTTGCCGGCCAGTTTGTTTTTGACGCCAATGATAACGTCATTAAAAAACTGGATGAAGTGGGAGCGCTTATGGGGCATGTGCCCATGCAGCATTCCTATCCGCACTGCTGGCGCTGTAAGAAGCCCATCATTTTCCGTTCGACCGAGCAGTGGTTTATCTCGATGGAGAAAAACGATCTGCGTAAAAAAGCGCTGGCCTGCATCAATGAAGTTCAGTGGATTCCATCCTGGGGCCGCGACCGCATTTACGGCATGGTGGAGAACCGTCCCGACTGGTGTATCTCGCGCCAGAGGCTGTGGGGAGTGCCGATCACTGTTTTCTATTGCGCTAAATGCAAAAATGAAGTGCTGACTCAGGAAATTCTGGATCATCTGGTGGCGTTGGTGGAAAAAGGCGGCGCGGATGTCTGGTTTGAAAAAGAACCGAAAGATCTGATGCCCAAACACACCGTCTGCCCGCACTGCAAAAATACGGAATTTACCAAAGAAGTGAACATTCTCGATGTATGGTTTGATTCCGGCGTAAGCCACGCGGCGGTTCTGGAAAAAAGAGCGGACTTGAGTTCCCCCTGCGATATGTATTTGGAAGGGTCGGATCAGCACCGCGGCTGGTTCCACTCTTCTCTTCTGGAATCCGTGGGTACGAGAAACCGCGCACCTTACAAAAGCGTTCTAACGCATGGTTTTGTCGTGGATGGCGAAGGCAAAAAAATGTCCAAATCCATCGGCAACGTCATCGGCGCGGAAGAGGCGATTGACAAATACGGCGCGGAAATTCTAAGGCTATGGGTCGCAGCCGAAGATTATACGGACGACATCCGGATTTCCGAGGAAATTCTCAAACGCCTGATGGAGGCCTATCGCCGGATTCGCAACACCAGCCGGTTCATTTTAGGAAACCTCTATGATTTTAATTTGGATAAAGACGAAGTTGCTTATGAGCAGATGATGGAAATAGATCAATGGGCGTTGCATCGCCTACAGGAAGTTATCAAACGCGTGACGGAAGCTTACGAGCGTCATCAGTTCCACGTGGTCTTTTACACGCTTTACAATTATTGTACTGTTGATTTGAGCGCTCTTTACCTTGATGTTTTAAAAGACAGACTTTATACGACCAAAACTAATTCCATGGCGCGCCGCTCAGGACAGACGGCGATCTTTACAATTTTAAAAGCTATGACACTGCTTCTGGCGCCGGTGCTGACTTTTACCGCGGAAGAAGTTTGGTCGGCGATGCCCTCCTGGAGCAAAAAAGAAGAAAGCGTTCATCTCGCGCAATTCCCGCCGGTCAATGAAAAATATTTCAACGTTGAACTCGGAGAACGCTGGAAGGCGATGATTGACGCCAAGGCGGAAATTTCCAAAGCTGTTGAACTGGCCAGAAAAGAAAAGGTGATCGGCCATTCACTCGATGCGCGGATTACTATTGCCGCGCCCGAAAATTTGCGTGCTTTATTTGCCGCACATCTCGAAGATTTAAGAGCATTGCTGATTGTATCGCAATTGCAGTTGGTTGATGAGAAGGATATCGTTGCGCCTTTCAAGAGCGCGGAAATCGAAGGGCTCGTTGTCGGCGTCGAAAAAGCACGCGGCGGCAAGTGCGAACGATGCTGGATTTATGAAGAATCAGTCGGCTCCGACACGAATCATCCGACAGTTTGTTCCCGTTGTCTGTCCAATCTATAGAAGGGCAGGATAAATTTCCCCAAGGAGGTTTAATTGAAAAAAAAAATCATCATTTTTATTCTGGGCGCGATCATTGTGATTGCACTGGATCAGATAACGAAAGCCGCTATTGTGGGAAGATTTTTTATACATGAATCACACACCGTTATTGATGGTTTGTTTAATATTGTTTATGTGATGAATCCCGGCGCCGCTTTCGGTTTTCTGGCCAATATGTCCGGGACATTCCGCTACTGTTTCTTTACGGGAATCACCGCGGTGGTTATTTTGTTGATCATTTATTATATCGTTAAAAGCAAACCGCAGAATATGCTCATGGTGGTATCTCTGACACTTATCTTTGGCGGCGCTGTGGGAAACCTTATCGACCGTTTACGCTTCGGCGCGGTGGTTGATTTTCTGGATGTCTATATCGGGACGGCTCACTGGCCGGCGTTTAATGTGGCGGATTCGGCGATTTCTCTGGGCGCGATGTTGATGATTTGGGGAATGATTATGAACCGGGGAAAAACGCATTCATCTTAATCCTTCTCCTGACCGTTCAGGTTAAAGGTATAACCATGAAACTTAATTTGATAATCCAAACTTTCTTTTTGCGTCACCTTACACCTGCAAGAATATTTGTTTTTAGTTTTGCCACCGTTATTTTTTTAGGGGCGATATCTTTATGGCTTCCTTTTTCGGCTACACAAAATAATCTGCGTTTCATAGATGCTCTCTTTACTTCCACTTCGGCTGTATGTGTAACCGGTCTTTCAGTATTGGATATAGGTAAAGATTTATCTCTTATTGGACAGCTTATTACGATGGTTCTTTTTCAAGTTGGCGGTTTAGGGATCATTACATTTTCCGTTGTACTTTTTGCTATGATGGGGCGAGGGATCTCTTTTAAGGGGCTTGAACTTTGCCAGACAACATTTTTACAAACACAGCGCTGGGACTTTTTCTCCATTGTCAAAAGAGTTCTTCTCTATACCTTTGTGATAGAGGCAATAGGCACATTTTTCTTATTTTTGCGTTTTGTATTTGATTACCCTCCCGTCCAGGCTTTTTATAATGCCCTTTACCATGCTATTTCTGCCTTTAATAATTGCGGTTATTCTCTTTTTACGGACAATTTAGTTTCTTACCAAAGCGATGTTATTGTGAATGTCACGATGATATCGCTTATTGTTTTAGGTGGAATCGGTTTTGTTGTCCAATATGAAGTGTTGGCTAAATTGCGCGGTTTGGAAAAGAGGTTTTCCCTCCACACCAAAATTGTTTTGATAACTACCGCTTGCCTGATTCTTATTGGCGCTGGTTGTTTTTATTTCATGGAGATGAACAATGTTTTAAAAGATTTGAATTTTAAAACATCAATTTTGGCGTCTTTTTTTCAATCCATAACGCCGCGCACCGCCGGTTTTCACACGGTTAACATCGGGGCTTTGACCAACTCCACAATTCTTGTAATGATTATTCTGATGTTTATCGGTGCCTCTCCCGGATCGACCGGCGGCGGCATTAAAACAACAAGTTTTACTTTACTTTTACTTCTGATATTTAATCGCCTAAAGGGCAATGAGAATGTTAATATTGCCAATCGGACGATACCTAAAGAAACAATGGAAAAGACTATTTACATTATTCTTGCTGCGGTTGTGTGTATTTTCCTGATAACTGCCGTTCTTTTATTTTTTGGAAATTTAGATTCTGCACCCATGGCCAGCCGACATAAGTTTGTGGAGTATTTGTTTGAAACTATTTCCGCTTTTGGCAATGTCGGTTTATCAATGGGGGGTACATCTCAGCTCAATGATATCCAGAAACTGGCGATAATCCTGATGATGTTCGCCGGGCGCGTGGGACCTCTGACCCTGGCCTTTGCCTGGCATTCATCAAGAAAAAGAGGTATAACCTATGCCGAAGAATCGGTGATGGTGGGCTGACCCGGCATACGCCGGGCTGCGCGTATACGGAGTGAATCCGGCGGCTGCCGGATGCGTTGCGCTTTACCTCTGGGCTTTTTACGAAGCTGTCCCAGATAATGTTTTTTACGGAAATTATAATTTGATCTGAGTAACAGGAGGAAATGATGAAAAAGGCTGTCGTAATCGGATTGGGAATATTTGGGTCCAACATTGCGCGCGATTTGTTTGAAAACGGATTTGATGTTGTCGCTGTTGATAAGAACAAAGAAGTGATTCAAAAGATCAGAGATTATTCCAGCAAAGCGATCCTGGCTGATGGTACGGATAAAGAAGTCCTGGAAAAGATAGGTCTTCAACCGGATGATATCGCCATTATTTCTTTCGGGGAGGATTTGGCTGCAAGTACCTTAATCACACTGCATTTAAAACAAATGAAAGTAAAAAGAATAATCGTCAAAGCGCCCAATGAAGAACATAAACTGATTTTGGAGAAGGTAGGGGCCACGGATGTAATAATTCCGGAAATGGACGTCGCCAAAAAGGTGGCCAAAAGCCTGATTTCTCCCAACGTAATGGATTATATTCCTTTGTCCGAGGATTATATGATTTTTGAAATGGCGCCGCCAAATAGTTTTTTTGGAAAAACGCTGGCGGATTTACAGTTACGCAACAAATATAACATAGAAGTTATCGCCGTGCGTGATGTTCTTTCCGACAATGTCAACATGATTCCTCAGTCAGATTTCGTTATTAAAGACGGTGAAGTTCTCGTTGTCATCGGTAAGGAAGGCGACATCCGAAAGATTAAGTGATTATAAAAGTTAAAGTTTTATAGATAATCCAATGAGGCTAAAGCATTAAAAAGGGGTTTGTAGAGATTTGCCTGTCAAATTATCAGGGAAAGTTCAGGAATAATATATCCCTGTGCCGTTTTTATATCATTTTATTGTTTTGTTTCTTTTAGTCTGTTCAATTCTTCTCTATATTGTTCAGCTTGGGCCTTTATCAATTCAATTTCTTCCTGGGCTTTTTCCAATTTTTTTTCTTGTCGTTGTCTTTCTTCTCTGATTTTTTCTTGTAGTTCATCTAGTCCT
>DCVU01000034.1:8293-8651 GCA_002327415.1 Smithella sp. UBA2180 | reverse complement strand
GAAACATGCGACAAGCCGGAAATAAGTAACATTAAAAGTAAAAATATTTCTTGATTTAAAGCAATTCATAATTTAAATATATAAAATTATAAAGATATGAGGATAAAATGATTGAGCCAGATTTTGCCAAAGGGGATGGTTTAGTACCCGCTATTGTTCAAGATGCTGAAACTAAAGAAGTTCTGATGATGGCCTACATGAATCGTGAATCATGGGAAGCGACATTGAAAACGGGCAAGGCTACTTATTGGAGCAGGTCACGTCAGAAACTTTGGTTAAAAGGTGAAACATCGGGACATTTTCAGCTGATCAAGGCAGTTTTTATTGATTGCGACGACGATACAATTTTACTACAGGT
>DCVU01000034.1:4373-8243 GCA_002327415.1 Smithella sp. UBA2180 | reverse complement strand
TGGATCTGGGCCTAACCGGAATTGATTGGATTCTGGAAAATTCATCAAAAGTTGTTGTGGTGCAGGATTTGATTTATTCCAAGGTTTCAACGCAGCAGGCGCGCTGGGTACTGGTTGTCCGTGAAGATTCTTCCTATAATTCGATTAAAGATATGGAAGGCAAAAAAATATCAACCGAGTTGGTGAATTTTACAAAAAAATATTTTGCCGAGAAAAATATTAATATTCATGTTGAATTTTCCTGGGGAGCGACGGAAGCCAAAGTGGTGGAAGGCTTGGTGGATGCTGTTGTAGAAGTGACGGAGACCGGCTCGACGATTAAGGCCAATAATTTGCGGATCATTCACGAGTTGATGAAAACCAACACGCAGTTAATTGCCAATAGCGCTTCCTGGAAGAATCCCTGGAAACGAAAAAAAATCGAGCAAATCAGCACCATGCTCACCGGTTCGCTGCAGGCTATGGGCAAAGTGGGACTGAAACTGAATGTCGCCAAAGAAAATCTGAATAAAGTGATGTCCTTGCTTCCTTCGCTTAAAGCTCCCACTATTTCCAGTTTATCTTCGGACAAATGGTTTGCCGTAGAATCCATTGTCGACGCGAAAATCATGCGAGATTTAATTCCAAAGCTTCTGGAAGCAGGAGCGCAGGGTATAATTGAATATCCTTTAAACAAGGTTATTTAGCGGAGAAAACAATCATGGCCAGAAAAGCGAAAATCATCCGCAAAACAAAAGAAACAGATATTAATCTTGAAATTGATCTGGATAAAACCACGGAAAGCAAGATTGATACGACGATTCCTTTTTTTGACCATATGCTGGAACTTTTCGCCCGACATGGTTTTTTTAAACTTATTGTAAAGAGCAAAGGTGACACGCATATTGATGACCATCACTTGATCGAGGATTTGGGAATTTGCCTGGGAAAGGCCGTGGGGCAGGCGCTGGATAAAAAGAAAGGCATTAATCGTTACGGTTCAGCTTCTGTGCCTATGGATGAATGTCTGTGCCGGGTGGATATGGATATTTCCGGTCGTCCCTACCTGATTTACAATGTTAAATACGGACGCAGAAAAATCGGTGGATTCGATCCGGCCCTGGTTAAAGAATTTTTTAAAGCGTTTACGGATAACAGCGGCATTACATTGCATATCAATTTTTTGTATGGCGATAATGCTCACCATATTATTGAGTCGATATTCAAAGCCTTTGCCCGGGCCCTTAGAGAGGCCGTAACTTTAAATGAGAATATTAAGGGAGTTCTTTCTACAAAAGGAAGTCTTTAGTAATTTAGTTAACGCATTTATCCCGCATGGGCGGGACTTATCCCGTTGATCGAGGTTAAAAAAGGGAGGTCAAATAGATGTTTAATTATTTTTGGAAAAAAAATAGCTATGTCGCTGGATTTGTTTTAGTCGCTTTTTTGGCTTTGTCAGTCACAGTAGGGGCTGAGGAAAAGAATGCGGGAAACGCTAACCCTGCGATGCGTATAGCCGTAATTTCTTTTCAACCATTGACTCCTGCAGAGGGACAGGGAAACACGGTGATTTGTCCGATTTGCAGCACAGTCTATTCCAGTGGTAAAATATTGAAAGGATCCGAAAATATAGTCGAAGAAATATTTGTTGATAAACTGCATGAATTAAAAAAAGTAGAACTCATTCCTTCTGATAAGGTTCAAAATGTCTATAAAAGAATTGCCTCCGAATCGCTGAAGGAACCTTTGCTGAACATTTATAGAAAAGTTGGCAAGGAATTGGGAGCGGATGTTTTGGCGGTGGGCTATATTTATCGTTATAGCGAGAGGGAGGGCTACAAATACTCCGCGGAACATCCGGCATCTGTATTTTTTGAAATTCATTTGATAAAAACTATTGACGGTAGGATAATTTGGAAAGGATTTTTTGATAAAACGCAAAAATCGCTGATGGAAGATGTCTTTCAAATATCTTCGTTCTTTAAAGGCGGTGGCACTTGGATGACCGCGCGCCAATTGACGGAACAAGGAATGAGTAAAATTTTTGAAACATTTCCTGGCGGTGAACATTAAACATGCTTTGCGGAATGCATAAGCTCATGTAATCCCATCTTCTTAAGAGCTTTAGTGGGCAAATAAAAAAATACTTTGAACATTGAAACTCACTTTTCCATTGCTATTGAGGTAAAACTAAATTTTTGATTAAATAATCACAATCTTTTTTCTGCAGGAGGGTTCGTTTGATTATTATTCCGGCAATTGATATCAAAGATGGAAAATGCGTGCGTCTGGCTCAGGGTGATTTTGACCGCGTTACAACGTATGCGGATAATCCGGCGGATATGGCATTTGCGTGGGTGCAACAAGGCGCTGAATTGATCCATATAGTTGATCTCGACGGCTCTGTTGCCGGTTTGCCTCGTAACGCAAATATTATTCTGGACATCGCCCGAAAAGTTGATGTTCCCATTCAGGTTGGCGGAGGAATAAGGGATATGGACACCATTGAGTTTTACTTAAGCAATGGCGTTGCCAGCGTTATTCTGGGTACGACGGCCCTGCAAAATGAAAAAATTGTCCGGGAAGCCTGCGAAACATTTCCGGAGAAAATAATATTGGGTATTGATGCACTGGACGGGAATGTTGCTATTCACGGTTGGACACAAAAAACGGGGCAAAACGCGATTGATCTTGCCCGGCGTTACGAATCTTATGACATAAAGGCCATAGTTTACACTGATATTAAACGCGACGGCATGGGCACGGGAGTTAATATCGAAGCGACGAGGGAATTGGCGCGGGCGGTAAGCATTCCGGTTATCGCTTCCGGCGGCGTGGCCGCGATTTCCGATATCGAAAATCTTCTGGCGATAAGAGATTGTGAATTTTACGGAGTAATTATCGGACGCGCCCTTTACAGCGGGGCTATTTCCCTGGAAGAAGCGATCAGAGCAAGTAAGAATGTTTAATAACTAAAAAAGCGGTGGAGAGGACATTTATGTCAGATTGTATTTTTTGTAAAATTGTCCGCGGGGAGATTCCCTGCTCCAAAGTTTATGAAGATGATAAAATTCTGGCGTTCGATGATATTAATCCGATGGCGCCGGTGCATGTCGTCATTATTCCCAAGAATCACATTTCTACTTTGATGGACGTCGATACTGAAAAAGATGATATTATGAATAATCTGATTGCCGCCGCGCAAAAGGTGGCACAGATAAAAAATATTGCCGTAAGTGGTTTTCGCGTGGCGATTAACTGTAACGCCGAAGGAGGACAGGTCGTGTTTCATTTGCACGTTCATGTTCTCGGAGGCAGAAAACTTCAGGACGAATTGGGATAAATTATCAAAGGTGAACGGTCATGGATATAAAAATTAAGTTGGGTGAAGAAATGGTTAAAGCCGCTAAAGCCAAGGATAAAATCAGGCTTTCCGCGGTGCGGATGTTGAAAACAGCGTTGCATAACAAGGAAATTGATTTAATACGGCCCCTCAACGAAAGTGAAGTCCTGCAGGTTCTTTCTTCAATGATCAAGCAAAGAAAAGATTCTATCGAACAGTTTGCCAAAGGAGGCAGGACTGATCTGGTAGAGAAAGAAGAAGCGGAGTTAAAAGTTTTACAGGAATTTATGCCTGCTCAGATGTCGGAAGATGAAGTTGACGAGATAATTAAAAAAACAATTGAAGAAGCGGGAGCTGTTTCCGTCAAAGATATGGGTAAAGTCATGAAAGTACTAATGCCGAAACTGACCGGTGTGGCGGATGGTAAAGCCGTGGGCGAAAAAGTTAAAGCGTTTTTATCCCAATAAAGGGTTGGAACATAAAAAGGGATTGTTGACAAACCCATGTTTTGAGGCTGTTCAAAAATGTTCAGATGCAAGGCGCGCAGT
>DCVU01000034.1:2197-4298 GCA_002327415.1 Smithella sp. UBA2180 | reverse complement strand
AACAGCCACAGACAGGTTTAAATTCCGGACAGGTAAATTACTCAATGCGTTTTGATGAAAATAAGATTGAAGAAATCAAAAGCAGAGTAGATATTGTCGAACTGGCTTCCGAATACCTTACTTTAAAAAAAGCAGGACGGAATTTTATCGGGTTGTGCCCGTTTCATCAGGAAAAAACTCCATCGTTTACAGTCAATCGCGATAAACAAATATTTTATTGTTTTGGCTGCGGCGAGGGCGGCAATGTCATTACGTTCCTGATGAAAATTGCTGATAAAACTTTTCCGGAAGCAATTAAAGATTTGGCGGAAAAATCAGGAGTTGTTTTGCCGCTGCCGCTTTCCGATAAAGAAGGCCGGCAGAAGGATTCCCTGAAGGAGAGCATAATTAATTTAAATTTAAGAGCGGCACAGCAATTTTCCCGCAATCTTTCTTCCCCTGCAGGTAAGGCTGCCCGCGAATACTTGCAAAATAGAAATATTTCGGAAGAAACCATCAAACAATTCAGGGTTGGTTTTGCGCCGGATACATGGCGCTCTTTGACAGATTATATTGAAGGCAGTGATTTGTCCTTGAAACTGGCAGAGCAAGCCGGACTAATAGTTTCCGGCAAAGAAGGAAGTTATTACGACCGTTTTCGCGGCCGTCTTATTTTTCCAATTGAAAATGTTTTTAGTGAAATAGTGGCTTTTGGCGGCAGGGTTATGGAAAAAGGCGAGCCTAAATATTTAAATTCGCCGGAATCCCCAGTTTATATCAAGGGGAAAAATTTATATGGTTTGAACAAAGCAAAAGAGGAAATTCGTAAAAAGGGTTTTGCTCTTATTGTCGAAGGCTATTTTGATTTGATTTCTCTGTGGAATGCGGGTATCGGCAATGTCGTTGCTACTTTAGGCACTGCG
The DNA here is from genome assembly GCA_002327415.1 of Smithella sp. UBA2180. Lineage (GTDB taxonomy): Bacteria > Desulfobacterota > Syntrophia > Syntrophales > Smithellaceae > Smithella. The sequence continues at coordinate 3,396 of DCVU01000034.1, read as the reverse complement.
CTGACCAGAGAGCATCTTGAACTCTTACGCCGTTACACCATAGAAGTTGTTGCTCTTTTTGATCCGGATGAAGCGGGAATAAAAGCGCTTGACCGTAGCCTAGAATTATTTTTAAGCACACAAATGCGGGCGCGGGCTTTAATTTTGCCGGAAGGATGCGATCCCGATGATTATGTAAAAAAATATGGTAAAGATAAACTTAATGAACTGATTGCCCATTCTCCGGCGATAAGTGACTACTATATTGATAATGTTTTAGGCAGCGGTAAGACTTTTGAAGATAAACGGGATATGATAAAGACTGCCATGGAATTTATCAATAAGATTGACGATGAAATAGAAAAAAATCTTTTTATTAAGCGCATTGCGGAAAAATTGGGTATCAATGAGGAATTATTAAAGAAAGAACTTCATAAAAAAGGAGTGCAGATAAAATCAAAAACAACTGGCGAAAAACAAAACATTAAAGTTCACATTGATCCTGTGGAAGTTCACTTGATCCTGTTATTGCTGGAATATCCTCAGAAAACAGCTCAGGTGAAAAGCGAAAAAGTGTTGGATTATTTTCTACATGCGGAGTTAAAGAATCTGGGAGAAAAAATTGTTGAAGCATATAAGCTATTGGGCTTTGTTGATATCAACGTTGTTTTATCATCTGACTCTGACCGGTCTTTGCGCGAGAAAATATATCAATTAAGGATTAATGAACCACCGGCAGATGATAAAACGCTGGAAAAAGATTTTGCTGATACTATAAGAAAAATTAAAGAAAAATGGTATAAGGATCAGCATCGCCAGCTCAAGTTCAAACTTGCGCAGGCCCAGGAAAGCGGCAATGAAGAGTTGTCCCATAAGCTTCTTTGTGAGAAAGAAAAAATACTGACGAAAGAAAGAGAATTACACTAAACAAACTTGGTAAATCACGGGCATGAACCCAAATCAAGCTTTGGAGTTCATACCCTCCGCTATGCGGGATTGTTCAATCTATAAATTCCGATGCGCTATGCTTTCGGAATTGGAGTTTCACAATAAAATATCTGAAGGAGATGCCCAATGGCCAAAGAAGTACAGTCTGATGAAGTTAATAAATTAATTTTACTGGGCGAAGAAAAAGGTTTTTTAACTTACGATGATGTTAACGATACATTACTGTCGGATGTAACATCTTCGGAGCAAATCGATGATATTATTATGCTTTT
>DCVU01000034.1:0-2192 GCA_002327415.1 Smithella sp. UBA2180 | reverse complement strand
TGGCGCTGGTTTCCGGTGCAGACAAAACCGGTGACCCGGTAAAAATGTACCTACGCGAGATGGGATCGGTTTCACTGCTGAGTCGCGAAGGAGAAGTGGAAATAGCCAAGAAAATCGAAGAAGGAGCGCGTGAGACAATGTCGGCCATTTTTCGTCTCTCCGTTTCCATTAATGAAGTATTCAATATCGGCGATAAGCTTATAACCGGCGAAATCAGGAGCAAGCACGTTGTTGATAATATTGAAGATGAAGAAGGCTTCATGGAGGAAGATGAACATAAGGAAAGAATTCTGAAGTTAATCAGCAGAATTAAAAAGTTTAATGATGAAAACACTGTTTTGCGCGCCAAGCTCAAATCAAGTACTTTAAACAGTAAGAAGCGTGAGTTGTTAAAAGCCGAATTAGAGAAGAATACAAAGAACATTATCACACTTTGCCGGAAAGTTCGTTTCAGCAAAAAACAAATTCATCGATTTGTTGACCGTCTGCGACAATATGCGGATGAAGTAGAAACTTCTGAGAATGTAATTAATCAATATAAAAAAGAAACAGGATTGACCATTGCGCAAATGGAAAAATTATGGGCGAAAATGAGAAAATCCAAACAAGATGAAAAGCGCCTGGCCAAAGAAAATCATGTTTCCATTGATCTGCTTAAAAAAGGCAAAACAGCAATACACGAAGCGCAAAAAAATATAAAGCGAATTGTGCACGAAGTAGAGATACCGACAGCAACCCTAAAAACAATTATAAAAACTATTGAGGAAGGTGAAAGAAAAGCGGAGATAGCTCAAAGGACACTTGTAGAAGCAAACTTACGATTGGTTGTTAGTATTGCTAAAAAATACACTAATCGTGGATTGCAGTTTCTTGATTTGATTCAAGAAGGCAATATCGGTTTGATGAAGGCCGTGGATAAATTTGAGTATCAGCGTGGCTATAAATTTTCTACTTATGCTACATGGTGGATCAGGCAGGCAATTACACGGGCTATTGCCGATCAAGCGCGTACAATCAGAATTCCCGTCCATATGATTGAAACAATCAACAAACTGATTCGGACTTCCCGCTATCTGGTGCAAGACTTGGGGCGAGAGCCTACTCCTGAAGAAATCGCTAATAAAATGGAATATCCGTTGGAAAAGGTCAGAAAGGTATTAAAAATTGCGAAAGAACCGATTTCCTTAGAAACTCCTATAGGCGAGGAAGAAGATAGCCATTTAGGTGATTTTATCGAAGACAAAAAAATCATATCTCCTTCGGAAGCAACGATCAATATAGATTTGGCGGAGCAAACACGAAAAATATTAAAAACACTGACTTCGCGTGAAGAGAAAGTTTTACGAATGCGCTTTGGTATCAGTGACCGTTTAAATTCTTTGGCTGGGGAAGAAAGAACGTCAGTGGATTTAACTGAAACATTTACAGAAGTTACAGAAGTTATTGAAGCTCCTGTATTAAAAAAAGTGAAGGATAAATTGAAGAAACGTTCCGCAAAACAGTAAAATAGTATTGACAATCTATGTGTTTGTATATATCAAAACAAAGTTTGACGTATAATAAACAAAATGGCGGGCCTATAGCTCAACTGGTAGAGCCACCGGCTCATAACCGGTAGGTCCCTGGTTCGACTCCAGGTGGGCCCACCAAATAAAATTAGAAGAAAAGCGATGGCAAGAGGAAGAATCATTTTTTGTAAAGGCAAGGGAGGTTTAACAACAGTTGTAACTGCCGTGATGGGACAAACAATGTCATCACTACACGTCACCGATGATAAAACTATAAAAATGTTTACTTAAAAAAATGCACCCCTGGAAGGTGCATTTTTTTTTAATGAGACTCGCTGAAAACGAACGAAGTGAAGGTTGAAGCGTTAGTCGAATTATCCCAGGAGCGAAGCACCCTGAAGGGCATCTACGACGACGTGGGACAATCCCGCCTTTGGCGAAAGGCAGAATAAATATCCGTGACTAATCCTGGGGTTTATACCCGTGATCCAAAATTACAGAGAAAGAAGGAGAAAATTATTGAAAGAGAAATTATTATTATTAATAAAGCTACAGGAGTGTGATTCACAGTTAGTTGAATTATCCGCCAGAAAAAAAACACTGCCGGAAAATATAGAGAAACTGGATAAAGAGTTCAGCTTATTTAAGGAAGGTATCGAAAAAAACAAAATAAAATATGATGAA
>DCVU01000129.1 GCA_002327415.1 Smithella sp. UBA2180 | reverse complement strand
CAAACGAGTTGTGCAAAGGTCTCTCAGATTAACATTAATAAAGAAAGGAGTTCATCTAAAGATGGGTAAGAACATGTTCATCCAGTTTTGTCTCAAAGGATTGGAAAAAATGTATATCCAGTCTGAGAATATTTTTGCCACCTCTCTCCAGCTAAGCGGAGATCGGATGTTGCACGTTAGAGACCACAATCCTGAGTATAAATTCACAATGAACGCTCTAATGGGTCTTAATGAAGCCAAAAAAAATGGCTATGAAGTCTTCCTTGATATCGAATCCGATTATCATTGCATGGCAAAAAGGATAGACAAATATGTTGGTGCTCCATTAGACATAGCAGCCACAATATGGACAGGTAGATGCATTGATACTGACATACCGGCTAAAGCCATGTCGTTGTTCCATGATCTTTTAAAGAATGCTTCACAAATGAAAAATCTGGGTCCAAAGGCTTTAGCTTGGTCGATCCTTGCATGCCTTCAGGGAGAAAAAGAATATTATGAAAATGCGCTTGCCTTGGCGAAATTAGCTGTTGGTAGATATATCCACGCCGTAAGCGGACTTGTGAGGCAGAATCCCACTGGACTAGACCGTAGTTGGGCACCATTCGGTGCGCAATCCTATATGGCTTATGCATTCCTACTTCTGGCACGAAGAACTGAAAATGAATGGGCAAAAAACATAGGTCTCCTTATTGCCCGCCGGCTTGTTAAATTACAAGGTCCATCTGGTCAATGGGGATGGATGTATCACGTTCCTAGTGGCAGAGTGGCTGACTATTATCCTGTATTCTCGGTTCACCAATACGGATATGCGCCTTTCTTCCTGCTTGAAGCAATCGATCAGGGATACGAAGAGTTCAGAGTGCCTCTTGTCAGAGGGTTCCAATGGATACTAGGTCATAATGAGATGGGACAAAGTATGGTCGAACCGATGCACCAAATTGTATGGCGTCGAATATTCAGAAAAGGTATGAATACAAGGCTAATAAAGGCTTTCCGAGCTATGATTATTATCCACGGTGGATTAAAACCCGGTATAAAAGAAGCACATGCACTTGAAATCGACCACCAATGCTGGGGTTTTGAAATGGCATTGCCACTTTACATTTTCAGCAACAGGGATGATTTCAGTGAAATTCTTAACGACAGCTCTTTATCTTGATACCATATAATCCTTTTGTTGATACGCTATCACTTATAAAATGAGGTTTACTCAAAACGTAACATGCTTATAGTTATACAAGAAGATTTATTTAAATGAGTTCAAGAATAATCTTTTGTATTTTTTATATTAAGCGACAAATAATTATCATGTATAAAAAATTGGATCGATTATAAGGATAAAAAAGGATAAAAAATGTTAACAGCGACACCTTTCTCAATCTTGAAACCTATTATACCCAGGCGTGTGCAAATCATGCTTCGTAGAATGTTAATAAATTTTAAAAAGTCGTCTTGTAAAGATATCTGGCCAATCGATCCAAAATCAGCAAAGAAACCGGAAGGCTGGAAGGGCTGGCCGGAGAGTAAAAAGTTTTCACTTGTTTTGACTCACGATGTAGATACGCAACGTGGATATGACCAATGCCATTTATTGGCTGAGATAGAAGAGCGGTTAGGTTTTCGTTCTTCTTTTAATTTCGTTGCTGAGGATTTAAAAATTTCCATGGCGCTTATCAAAAAGCTCAAAGAAAAAGGATTCGAAGTAGGAGTGCACGGCATCAAACATGAAAATCCGTTCAAATCTAAAAAAATTTTTCAAAAACAGGCTGTAAAAATTAATCATTATTTGAAAAAATGGGATTCCGTGGGTTTTCGAAGTCCAAGCATGTATCACAATCTTGAATGGATACATGCTTTGAATATAGATTACGACGCTTCCACTTTTGATACGGATCCTTTTGAACCTCAACCTGATGGCATGGGAACCATATTCCCCTTCTGGGTTGCAGGTGACAACGGACGACAGGGATACGTTGAACTGCCCTATACTCTCCCTCAGGATTTTCTGATTTTTATAATGTTGCAGCAAGAAAATATCAATATCTGGAAACAGAAGCTGGATTGGATTGTCGATAACGGCGGAATGGCATTATTCATTAGTCATCCTGATTATATGGATTTCAACCACAGTAAGCATTATGAGAAATACCCTGTTCAATATTACGAGGAATTTCTCACATATATCAAAACAAAATATGAAGGCCTGTACTGGCATGTACTACCTAATCAGGTAGCTTCCTTCTGGAAAGAAAATTATGCGTATCCCCAAAAAACAATGAAACCTTCGATAAGAGTTTGCATGCTGACATATTCATTCTACACGAACGACGCGCGCGTGAGAAGATATGCTGAATCGCTCGCCAGAAGAGGGGATCACGTTGATGTCATTGCATTACGTGGCACAAACGAAAAAGAGTATGAAATTTTAAACGGTGTTCATGTTTATCGAAACATGGAAAGAACAAGAAACGAAAAAGGGAAATTAGATTATTTGATAAAAATGTTGAATTTCCTTATCCATTCAAGCCTTAACTTGACAAAGAAACATTTCAACATGCCATATAATCTGGTGCACGTGCATTCAGTGCCCGATTTTGAAGTTTTTGCCGCGATACTGCAAAAACTGACCGGTGCGAAAATCATTCTGGACATACATGATCCTGTCCCGGATTTCTTCATGGCTAAATTTGGCGGCGTGAAGAATGAAAAATACTATAAAATCCTGTCATTTTTTGAAAAAATATCATCGAACTTCGCCCATCATGTCATCACTGTAACAGATTACTGGATGGGTAAAATTGCAGAACGTTCAAAAATACCTGAAAACAAAATATCGGTCATTCTCAATTTACCGGATATCAAAATGTTCAATTACGCTAATATTAAAGAATCACGTCAGAGCAATGAATATTTTACAATACTGTATCCGGGCACAATCAATAAACATTGCGGTCTTGATATTGCGATTCGTGCAGTTCATGAAGTGAGCAAAGAAATACCGAAAATCAAGTTTCAAATTTACGGCGGAGGGCCGGAACTGGATAACGTTACACAATTGGTGAAAGACCTGGAATTGGAGGATGTCGTATTTTTTAATGGCTATGTCCCCTTGGAGACCATACCTGCCATCATGAATAAGGCCAATCTGGGTATAGCCCTGCTGGCAGGCCTCAATGATTATGCGCAACAGGCCTTGAATGTAAAATTATTTGAATATCTGTCCATGGGACTGCCTGCCATTGCAACGCGCACAAAATCTATTGAGTACTATCTCAAAGAAGGTACAGTCATGCTGTCAGAACCCAATAACCCGAGTGATGTTGCACGATGCATCAGGGATTTATATTATGATCCGGGGAAAAGAGCGGAATTAAAGAAAAACGGTCTGGCATTTATTGAAATAAATAATTCCGAAATACAAATGCAAAAATATTTAAAAATCGTGGACAAACTGACAGAAAAGTCATGTCCATAAGTGTTATGAGCAATCCAAACTAATATAAAAGTACAAGAAAGGATAAATATGGAATTTATTGACCTGGCGACACAACAAAAAAGAATTTCTGATAAGATTGACTCCAACATAAAGGCCGTCTTAAACCATGGTAAATATATTATGGGTCCGGAAGTCAAGACGCTTGAAGAAAAACTGGCGGATTATGTCGGAGTAAAACATGCCGTAAGCTGCGCTTCGGGTACGGATGCCCTGCTTATGGCGCTTATGGCATACAAAGTCGGACAGGGTGATGCCGTGCTCACGACGCCATTTACATTTATCGCCACAGCCGAAGTAATCAGTCTGCTCGGTGCAACACCGGTATTTGTTGACATAGATCCCGACACATATAACATTGACCCTGTAAAGATCAAACAAACATTGCGCAGTCTTAAAAATAAATCTCTTGCCCCCAAAGCAATCATTGCTGTCGATCTTTTCGGATTAACTGCCGATTATGATGCGATTGGTCTTATCGCCGGAGAAAACAATTTGCTTGTCATTGAGGATGCCGCGCAGTCTTTTGGAGCGGAATACAAAGGTAAAAAATCCTGCGCGTTCGGCAATATTGCCTGCACATCTTTTTTCCCCGCCAAGCCATTGGGATGTTATGGCGACGGCGGAATGTGCTTTACCAATGATTCACAAATAGAAACCATTTTAAAGTCCATAAGGGTTCACGGGCAAGGCGGAGATAAATACGACAACGTTCGCATAGGAATAAACGGCCGCATTGATACCATGCAGGCTGCAATTCTGACGGCCAAATTTGATATCTTTCCGGAAGAAGTGAAATTGCGACAGACAGTGGCAAAACGTTACGAAAAACTGCTTTCGAAAATACCTTTCCTGAAAACGCCGCAAGTCCCGGAAAACTATTTAAGCGCCTGGGCTCAGTATTCCATCCTTGCTGAAAATGAAAAACAGCGTGAAATGCTTTTAGCTGCATTGAGCAAAGAAAAGATACCCTCCGCGATATACTATCCAAAACCGCTGCATCAACAGGCAGCCTTCTCTTTTCTCGGATACAACAAAGGTGATTTTCCTGTAAGCGAGAATGTCGCCCAACGCATTTTCAGCTTGCCGATGCATCCTTATCTAAAAGAGGAAGACCAGAAGAAAATTGCTGAAGTTCTGCAAAGTGCGATCTAATTATTTTAAAGGAAAATAAAGATTCATCAGAAAAAAAACGAGCAGGAGCATGATATGAAAAACAATCCGGGTATCGCAATTATAGGCTCAGGTTACTGGGGAAAAAATCTAATAAGAAATTATTCACAGATCGGCGCATTACGCATAATTTGTGACAATAACGAAACCGTCCTTGACGTTTTTAAAAAACAATATCCAACGATTGACGTCAGCCTGACCATCAACGATGTGTTGTCCAGAAATGATATTCAAGGCGTTGTGGTGGCAACTCCCGCGGAAAAACATTTTGGCATTGCCAGAGAGGCTCTTCTGGCGGGAAAACATGTTTTTGTAGAAAAGCCTCTCGTTTTGGATGAAACCGAGGCTGTTGAACTGATTACTCTGGCGAAAAAAAATAAACTTATACTGATGGTCGGTCATCTTATGCAGTATCATCCCATCTTCCAGCACTTGAAATCACTTGTTGCCAAGGGTGACCTTGGACGGATCAATTACATTTATTCTCATCGTCTGAATCTCGGGAAAATACGAAGAGAAGAGAACGCACTCTGGTCTTTTGCTCCACATGACATCTCCATGATTTTGGCATTGGCAGGTGACATTCCGGAAAGCGTCCAGTGTACCGGTGGTAATTATCTTCATAAAAAAATCGCTGATGTAACAACAACACATATGACATTTTCATCAGGGCTTCAAGCGCACATTTTTGTTTCCTGGTTGCATCCTTTTAAAGAGCAAAAACTCGTCATCGTCGGCGACCGGAAAATGGCTGTCTTTGATGACACATTGCCCTGGAATGAAAAACTGCTTTTATATCAACATGAAATAAAATGGCAAAATAATATACCCATTCCGACCAAAACAGAACCTGAAAAGATTTTGGATATAGCCGAAACAGAACCATTGGCAAACGAATGCCGAATATTTCTTCAAGCTATATCAACTGGTAAGCAGCCAATAACCGACGGTAACGAAGGTCTTCGTGTTTTAAAAGTTCTTAATGCCAGTCAGAATTCATTAGATCAGGATGGATTAAAAATCAGTTTGAATGACACTCAATCCGCTAAGCCTAAAAGCACGCACAATATTTTTGGTGAGAATACTTTTATCCACCCGTCAGCGATCGTAGATGACAAAGTATCAATCGGGGATAACACCAAAGTCTGGCACTTTTCACACATCCTGAGCGGATCAAAAATCGGAAAAAATTGCAATATCGGTCAAAACGTCGTGATCGGACCGGACATCAATATCGGCAACCAATGCAAAATTCAGAACAACGTGAGCGTTTACAAAGGTGTCACCATTGAAGATGATGTTTTCTGCGGACCCTCCATGGTTTTTACCAATGTTTACAATCCACGCGCGTTTATCAAACGTATGGATGAAATAAAACCCACGTTGCTTAAAAAGGGCGCTTCTATCGGAGCCAACGCCACGATTGTTTGCGGAACGACTATTGGTTCTTACGCTTTTGTTGGCGCTGGAGCTGTTGTAAAAAAGGATGTTGCTGATTATGCCATGGTTGTAGGAAATCCTGCGCGACAGATTGGCTGGATATGTCAATGCGGTTGCAAGCTGGATAGTAAAAACATTTGTGGTGCCTGTGGCAATAAATATCCCAAGTTGAAGAAACTTAAGAAGTCAAAATAAAAGTTTGATCATGATTGGCGTTCTCATCAACAACCACGAAAAGAATATTGCCGCCGAATTCTTCGAGCTGTTTAAAACACCATGGGAATTATTTGACAAGAACCACGCTTATGATGTTTTAATCGTTACGACAGATAACTTCAGTGCGGCAAATGCCAGACTGATCGTATTATATGGTTCCGGACTGAATGCTTTTGACGAAGCGGCAGGGATTAAAATAAAATCATGCAGTCCGGGTAATTTTCTATCAATCGAAGATACCTCTTTGCCTGTGTATGGACGTCTTTCGGAAATTACCGGTCAGGGGCATCCTTTTTTACAAATAAAAAACAGTATTGCTTCAGCAGGACTGAAAATAGCAGATTCTGATAAGAGCGTTATTCGGATTGGCTACGATTTGTTTCAGGAAGTTGCTCATCTGCTTGGTACCGGACAACCTCCGGAAAACGCTCTGATTCCGGCACTTGATCTGCACATATCCATCTTACGAAATCTGATTTTGAATGCGGGCATTCCTGTCATTGAAATTCCACCGGTACCGGCAGGATACAATTTTATCGTTTGTCTGACCCATGATATCGACTTCATCAGAATTCGCGATCACAAGTTTGATCATACCATGTGGGGCTTTCTTTATCGGGCGACCGTCGGCAGCTTGCTGGATGTTGTTAAAAGTAAACGCAATCTGAAAGAGTTGTATCAAAACTGGAAAGCAGTTTTCATGCTGCCTCTGATTTATCTCGGTATTTGCCGCGATTTCTGGTTCAAGTTTGACCGCTACATGGAGCTGGAAGAAAAAGTGGATGCGCGCTCAACTTTTTTCATCATCCCGTTTAAAAACAGAATGGGGAAAAAGCTAACCGGTAAAGATGCATATCTTAGAGCGGCAAAATATGATGTCACGGATATTCAAGATATGGTGAAAAAACTAGTCCATAAGGGCTTTGAAGTGGGTGTTCACGGCATTGACGCCTGGCACAACACCACGAGCGCCCGTGCGGAAAAAGCCAGAATAGCAGATGTTAGCAATAAAAAGAATATTGGCATCCGCATGCATTGGTTGTGTTTTGACAAAGATACTTTTCATACGCTTGAAGAAGCAGGCTTTTCTTTTGATACCACCTTCGGCTACAACGACGCTGTTGGTTACCGGGCAGGCACTTCACAGATATTTAAACCAATCGGTGTAAATAATATTTTCGAGTTGCCCCTGAATATTCAGGATACGGCTTTATTTAACCCCAAACACATGTCATTAACTAAAAACGAAGCATGGCAACTATGCCAGAATTTGATTGAGAGGATTTCACGCAATGGCGGCGTTTTAACTATACTATGGCATGATCGAAGCCTTTCACCCGAAAGGCTCTATGAAGATTACTATATCAAATTGCTTAACGAACTAAAAAATAAACAAGTATGGTTTGCCACAGCAACAGATGCATGCACGTGGTTCAAAAATCGTAGAGATGCAAAATTTGAAAATGTTAAACAAGATGGCGATGTCATTCATATAAAAGTTAGCAATGACAAAAATGATACCCTGCCATCAATGAAGCTGAGAATTTACCACCCAAACACAGATAAGCAGACAATAAAATACACCGACTTACCATGGAAAAGTGAAATAAGTTTCTCGATTTGATAAAAGTATTTTCTCTTTGATCCTTGTGTCTTGCTGTCCCTCTTTGGAGAGGGTGTCGCGAAGCGACGGGGGTGGATTTTTTCACAACCGGCATGACATAATTGTTGATTTTGTATAATTGTGGAAAAGTTTCCTTGTACCTTCAACCTTGCACCTTGATCCTTTTTTCCTATGAACTACGTCCTCATCACACCTGCCCGCAATGAAGCGGAATTTATCGAAGGAACCATCAAATCCATGATTGCCCAGACCTGTCTACCCATCAACTGGATAATTGTCAGCGATGGTTCAACAGACGGTACAGATGATATTGTCAAAAAATATCTCCCCAAATATCTCTGGATCGAGCTGGTGCGGATGCCGGAACGCCAAGAGCGCCATTTTGCAGGAAAAGTCATGGCCTTTAACGCCGGATACGAAATGGTAAAAAATCTGTCTTATGACGTTATCGGCAACCTGGATGCAGATCTTTCTTTTGAAAAAGACTATTTTGAATTTCTTCTTGCTAAATTTGCCCAAAATCCCGAACTTGGTGTTGCAGGTACCCCCTTTTTAGAAGATGGTAAACACTACGACTTCAGATTTGCCAGTACCGACCACGTCTCTGGAGCATGCCAGTTATTCAGAAAAAAATGTTTCGAGGAAATCGGCGGCTACGTACCAATCAAAGGCGGCGGTATCGATTGGACAGCCGTAACAACCGCCAGAATGAGGGGTTGGATCACTCGCACTTTTGTCGAAAAAACCTGCAATCACCACCGCAAAATAGGTACAGGGGATAATAATCCATTAACGGCATCTTTTAAATACGGTCAGAAAAATTATTTTTTAGGAGGTCATCCTTTATGGCATTTGTCCCGATCAGTTTTTCAGATGAAAAACAAACCCTATATCATAGGTGGTCTTCTTTTATTATGGGGTTACATTTGGGCGTCTATAAGTAGGATGGAAAGACCCATAAGCAAAGAATTGATGACATTTTACAGGGCGGAACAGATGCAACGGCTTAAAGATATCTTTAGAAAAGCCTTAAAGCTGGCACCAACAAAATAGTTATATCTAAGGAGATTAATCGCAGCGGATGAAGAATAAAATAGAAAAAAGTCTCAACAGACTCGAAAAATGGGTGGAAGAACATCATTATAAGGGTTATGATCCAGCCGACGGTCTCACATCATACTTGAGACCCCTAACCTTTGGAAATTTATTTCTTGATCGGCTGCTTGAGCAATTTATCTGGCGAAGCCCGGTAAATATTCGTCCACTTTTAGGTGTAAAACCAAAGGACTCTTTTATAGGCCGAGGATATATAGCTTGGGGATACCTGACGAGATATAAAACAACTGGTAATGCGAGCTTTAAAGAAAAAGCGACAATGTGTCTTGATTGGTTAAAGGCAAATAAAGCCCCGGGATATAATGATTACAGCTGGGGAAAAATGTTCGATTTCGCTAGTCGCGGCGGCAGACAGCCTAAATTCGAACCCATTACCATATGGACGAGTCTCATTGGTTTTGCGTTTCTTGAGGCGTATGAAATAACTAAAGACAAGAAACATTTGGAAGTGGCAGAAAGCATTTGCAACTGGATATTAAAAATACCGAGAAACCAGACATCATCCGGTTTTTGTTTGAATTATACAGCGAAAGGTGAAGGAAATTGCATCATACATAACCAAAGCATGATCGGTGCAGCCATGCTGGCAAAAACCTACAAGCACACCGGCAAAAAGAATTACCTTGAAGTTTCCAGTGAAGCCATGAAGTATTCCTGTACACGCCAGCAGCCGGATGGCTCCTGGTTCTATGGCGAAGCTCCCACATATCATTGGATTGACAACTTCCATACAGGATACAATCTGGACGCATTGAAATGTTATATAGAAAGCACTGGGGATAAAACCTATGAAAACAATTTAAAGATCGGTTTTGATTTTTACAAAAACAACTTCTTTGAGCCAAGCGGCAGACCCAAATATTATCACAACAGAGCGTATCCCATTGACAGCCAGTGCATATCACAATCCATCGAAACACTGGCCAACTTTGCCGAATACGATTCAGACGCACTGAAACTTTCAGAGAGGGTCGCTATTTGGGCCATTGACAACATGCAAGACAAAACCGGATATTTTTATTATGCGCAATATCCTCTTTTCACATTGAAAGTACCGCTGATTCACTGGGCACAAGCGACAACGTATAGAGCATTTGCATTGTTGTTACTGAAGATGAAGATTGGATAGACGTTTTGTTTTTATCTGTTGAAAGAAAAAATGATATGAAAAACAAAATTATTGAAATATGAAACACTTCCATTAGAAAGGCTGAATTAGATGCATAAATCTTTGCCGCGCAGAGTTGCAAATCGTATTCTTCACCTCATAGCTCAGTTTGCTCCCGGTGCTAGTAGTTTTCGTCCCTTTCTGCATAAACTGCGAGGAGTAAAAATTCACGGAACGGTGTTCATCGGTGATCAGGTTTACATAGAAAACGAATACCCTGAAATGGTAGAAATCCATAACGGTGTACAAATAGTGCTCCGTTCAATCATTATGTGTCATTTTCGGGGGACAGGGAAAGTCGTTATCAATCAAAATGTTTGGATAGGTCCAAATTGCGTTATTACTGCGCCTACAGGCCGTACATTGACAATAGGCGAAGGCTCAGTAGTCGCAGCTTCCTCTGTTGTCACGCGCGATGTGCCCAAGTTCATATTTGTCGGCGGTTCACCTGCAAAGCCTATTGCACGAGTAACTGTACCCATGACTCTGAACACTACATACGAAGACTTTAAGAAAGGCTTGACGCCACTATGAGCAAACATGGAGTAGAAAATCCGCGCGAGACCTTGGCCTGCCTTATTATTGACGATCCGCTTCTCAAACCCCGGTACGGCTGTCTCGACTACGCAAAGCTCCTCCAAGAAATGAAGGAGCACATGTTTTTCACTGAAATTGCGTTCATACCCTGGAACTACAGAAGGAGCCATTCAAAAACCATAAAGCTATTTGCTGACAACCCTGATTATTACGCAATATGTGTGCATGGTTGCAACCATCTTGGTAACGAATTCGGAGGTACAAACTACCAGCAACTTAGCTCCTTGTCATCCACTGCTTTATGGCGTATGGAACAGCACAAAAAGCTTACGGGGTTGCCGTATGATCCAGTTATCGTTTTTCCACAGGGCCACTTCTCATCGGTGGCAATGAAGGCGCTTAAAGATCAGGGCTATTTTGCGGCATTCAACTCGACCATTCATTCAACTGATGGGAAAGAATTACCCCCGATAGAACATAAGCGGGCCGCCACCACAACATACCACGACTTCCCCTTGTTTCTAAGGCGGTATCCGAAGGACAAATCCCAGTTCAAGGAAGACATTTCCTCGGGTCGGCCAATCATTATCGTAGAACATCACAATGCTTTCAGGAATGGATACAAAACAATTACAGATCTGGTTGACTGGATCAACGGTTTAGGAAATGTTAAATGGAAATCCTTGTCGCACATTGCAGAATACTATTTGGGAAATAAAGTTGCATTCGCAGAGCAAAGCGCTAACTCATTGCCGTCGAGTTTTTCCTATGATGCGAAAGTACTTTTGAGGCGTTTTCTTTCAGAAGCCCGGGATAATTATATAGAAACAAACGGTTTTTTGTCTAAAGTTTACAAGATGTTAAGGAGTTGAGTTATTAGGCCTATTGAATCCCGCATACCCGTCTATATTAAAATGACCCAAAGCACCTTTTTCCTTACGCCTTAAGCCTTTTTTTATAGCAGTCAATCATCTTTATGAAAAGTCAACTATTAACCGATAACCATATCTCCGTTTGCATTTGTACTTACAAAAGACCACAGATGCTTTTTAATCTGTTGAGCAAACTGCAAGACCAGGTTACAGAAAACCAGTTTACTTATTCGGCAGTAGTAGTTGATAACGATTCTAAACAATCGGCCCACGACACCGTTACTGATTGGAAGCAGAAATCCACAATAGAAATTCATTACTTTTGCGAACCGGAACAAAACATTGCGCGCACTAGGAATAAAGCAATAGCAAACGCTAGCGGTAACTTCATTGCATTTATAGATGACGACGAGTTTCCAGACAATACGTGGCTCATCAATTTATTTAATGCAATAAACAAATACAAATGTGCCGGTATTCTCGGACCCGTTAAGCCATATTTTGAAGAGACACCCCCGCAGTGGATAATCAAAAGCAGAATCTGTGAGAGGTCATCTTTCCTGACCGGCACCATATTAAAGAATCCTATTCAAACGCGCACTGGAAATGTTCTGCTCAGTAAAGAGTTATTCATCAACAAAGCAATCCATTTTAATCCCCAATTTGGAAGAACTGGTGGCGAAGATGTTGATTTTTTTAAAAGAATGATGATAAATGGTTTTACATTCATTTGGTGTAATGAAGCCAGCGTTTATGAAATCGTTCCTCAGGAAAGATTTAAGAAATGCTACTATTTGAAGAGGGCTCTGCTCCGTGGTGAAGTAAATGCTGTCAATTCAAGATTATTTTCTTTAAACACGATGAAATCTGCATTAGCCTTTATTTTATATACAACGATTTTACCGTTTTTCCTTTTATTTGGACAGCACGTATTCATGAAATATCTGATCAAGGACTGCGACCATATAGGTAAATTATTGGGGATTTGTGGTTTATCCCTAATTAAAGAAAAAGATTTTTAATCCATTTACTTATTTTTCATATTTCAATCTCCAATGATTTGAAACTGACAATTTATAATATCTTTTACTAAACAATTTTTGAAATATCATGCTTTTTAATTCTTTAATATTTGTTGTATTTATTGTCGTCGTTTTTTTAGTTTACCCACGTCTGCCTCACCGTGTGCAAAACATTTTTCTTATACTGGCGAGCTATATCTTTTATGGTTACTGGGACTGGCGCTTCATTTTTCTTCTTTTCGCCTTAACGATAATAAACTTTATTATTGGTCTAAAGCTTGGTGAATCTGGCAAACAAAATGAAAAGAAATTTCTAGTAACTTTAGGTATTGTTTCGAACTTAAGCATCCTCTGCTTTTTCAAGTATTTTAATTTCTTTGTTGACTCAGCTGCGTCTGCGCTAGCAGTCTTTGGGCTTCATTCTAACATACCGCTACTGCAAATAATTCTTCCGGTTGGTATCAGCTTCTATACATTTCAAACCATGACTTATACAATTGATATTTATCGTGATAAACTTGGACCAACAAAAAACTTTATTGACTTTGCATTATTCGTTTGTTTTTTCCCGCAACTCCTTGCAGGACCTATTGAACGTGCAACTAACCTGCTGCCTCAAATAGCTAGCCCGCGTCAAATAACAAAGGCACAGGTTTTATCAGGACTGAATTTAATACTACTGGGCTACTTTAAAAAAGTCGCAATTGCGGATACGCTTGCACCAATTGCCGACAAAATATTTGCTTCACCGGATTTAATGACAAGTGGTCAGTTATGGACCGGCGTTTATGCATTCACTATTCAGATCTATTGTGATTTTTCCGGATATACCGATATTGCGAGGGGTATTGCACTCATCCTTGGATTTCGAATTATGGAAAACTTTAATGCACCTTACTTGAGCAGAAGCATAACGGAATTCTGGAGAAGGTGGCATATCTCTCTTTCTACCTGGCTGCGAGACTACCTATATATTCCACTTGGAGGGAACCGCGCTGGAAATATTCGAACTTATACAAACCTGATTATTACATTTTTACTATGTGGTCTTTGGCATGGCGCAGCGTGGACATTTATTATTTGGGGTCTCACACATGGGCTTTATATATCAGCACATCGCATTATCCTTCGTGGTAGAAAGGTGGACATTTCATGGCCCATAAATTACAGCCGTAGAATAGTAGAATTTGGAAAGATAATCCTAACATTTCATATCGTGGCACTAACGTGGGTACTGTTCAAATCACCAAATTTTACAATTGCACTAAAATACTTTGAAGGACTTTTCCGTTTCCAACAGTTTACAGGCTTTGCCTTTTCAATAATATTCGCAGGACTTCTGGTGCTGGCTCTTGACTTAGCGCAAACTTGGCTTAAGAGTCAAACGTGGCTCACAGACAGGCATGAACACACAGCTATTAGATACTTAGTTGCACAATTTCTCTTTTTTAGCACACTTGCTGCCGCTATTGCCCATGTAGGCACAATCACTCCTTTTATTTATTTTCAGTTTTAGAATTTTTTAATGAGGAAATTAATTATACATACTTGGCTTAAACGCTTTTTATTAATAGCGGTTATATTACCTATCGCACTGCTATGGGGTGAATTTTTTACACGAACACTACTGCCGCAAAATGTAGATTCACAAATGAACATATTTCAATCAGATAACTTAATTGGATTTACATACAAACCATACGCTTCAACTCATGAAAAAGGTAGAGAATACAATGTGCTTTATCAAATAAACAGCATTGGTCTTCGGGATCGCGAATACGGCCCTAAAAAAAAGGGTGTTTTCAGAATTCTGTTACTAGGTGATTCGTTTTCGGCAAGTCATGGCATGCCGATTGAAGACAGCCTGGCCAGACAATTGGAGAGATCGCTTCAGAGCATCGCAGATCAGGCTGGTGTCACCGTTAAGATCGAAGTTATCAATGCAGCCTGCGGTGGTTATTCCCCTTATAATTATTGGAAAGCATACCGCCGCTGGGCATCAATCTTAAACCCGGATGCCGTCATAGTGGTGTTGTCTCCAGACGATTATGATTCCAGCAACGCATTCATGCAGTATATTATACAGGATGGTATGATCTTGGGCACATTTAGACAAGGTCAAAAACAGCATATAGAAAATAAAATTTCAATTACGAAACTTCGGAAGTGGCTCTCTTGGAACAGCGAATTTTATATTCTGCTTCGTAATTTTTTATATTACAATGATATTGTAGGTCATATAAGCATGTGGATGAATTCAAAAGCTAAAGGCCAGAATCCTCAATTAGAACCATATATGGTACCGCAAACGGAAAATATAACTAAGGCCTGGGCTATCACATTCAGCTATTTGCAAAATCTTAATAAGGAAACAAATAAAGATGGCATACAATTAATTATAATGTCCGCACCAATGAAGCTAGAGATAGACATTGAACAGCTCAGACAAACATTGTCAGCAAGTGGTCTAAAAGCGCAGCAAATTAATATTAATCAGCCCTTAAAGCAAATAACAGACTTTTGCGTGCAACATAATATCCCCTTACTTGATCCCCGCGTGGCACTCCGTAAGCGGCACAAAGAAACACCTTGTTATTTTGTTTATGACGGACATTGGATTGCCGCAGGTCTCCACGCAGCAACAGATTCAATAGCCCTTCAATGGCGTAATTTGCAACTACCCCCTTGGAACAGCAACGTTAATAAAAATCAACCATAATCTAATATGCCAAAACAATTTGCACTTCTAATCTTTATTTTTATCATCCTTTATCTTTTCTACATGGATCGAAAGAATAATGAAGGTGTTTCTCATGCCATATGGATACCTTTCATCTGGATGGCTCTTGCAGGGTCACGCACTGTCGGACAATGGTTAAATCTTGGCCCACCTCAAATGATAACCACAGATGCTTATCTCGAAGGCAGTCCTATTGATCGATCCGTATACATGATGCTTATTTTCAGCGGCATTTTTGTATTGTTGAAACGAAGACTTAACTGGAGTTCAATATTCAAAGACAATACCTGGATATGGTTGTATTTCGCTTTTGGTTTGTTGAGCTGTTTATGGTCTGACTATACGTTTGTTTCATTTAAAAGATGGTTCAAAGCATTGGGCAATGTGATTATGGTTCTGGTGGTATTAACCGAAGCACGGCCTTATGTAGCGTTTGGCGTCGTCCTGAAACGTCTTGCATTTCTATTATTGCCACTATCAGTGCTCTTTGTAAAGTTTTATCCAGAATTAGGCAGAGCTTATGCCAAAAGTGGTCAACCTATGTTCACAGGTGTTGGTTTTCAAAAAAATGCACTCGGACAAATTTGTTTAGTTACCGGTATTTATTTTGCGTGGAATTTACTTATCAGTTGCAGGGCAAAAAACTTATCAGGGCAGAAACTGCATTTTTCCATATATCTTATAATCGTTTCCATGCTTATATGGCTTTTTTATATGGCAAACAGTGCCACATCCTTTGCTTGCATGGTCGTGGCCATAGGGCTCTTTGCTTTTAGCCAATATCCTGCAATAAAAAGAAACCCTCAGAAGATATTGGTTATTTTAATTATATGTGCGGTTTTATTTGCCATCATGGAATTTGCCATTGGTATTAAAGATACCATTATTGCCTTGCTTGGCCGCAAACCTGATTTTACCGAACGAGTTGATATTTGGAAAACATATTTTTCATTGGTCAGGAATCCTATAGTCGGTTATGGCTTTGAAAGTTTCTACGCAAGCGCAAGGATGCAAAATCTAGCTGATGATGTTTTTTCGGCGCACAATGGATACTTGGAAATGTACTTAAACCTCGGTATTATAGGCGTTCTTTTTATTTTAGCTTGGATAATCTCGGGTTTAAAAAAGTTTCATAGCTATCTTTTAATTAACTATCCGGCAGCAATACTACGACTTGCCTTGATTGTGATTGTTTGCCTCTATAGCTGGACAGAAGCAACATTCGCTGGGGTTAACAATATTTTCCTTTTTATACTTTTTGCAGTAATATCGGTACCAAAAAAAGAAAAAACTGGGCAAAATAAGGTCATGGCGGCAACCGGAGCAATATTAAAAAATAGATAGCTCGTATTTAATTATATTGATAAATGCCAAACAACTTTAATATTACAGAGAAGTTAAAACAGTTATGTCTAATAGCTGTAAAAACATATGACTTATGCGTGGTGGTGAGATTATGATGAGACAAAATATGGATTTTTTAATTGAAGGCAAACTAATAAAACTGGCAAGCATAAAGGATGAGATCTGGCTTGATTTTCAAATCGAAAATCCGGAAATATTTGTAAAACAATTAAAACGGATAGGTAAGCGGGCAGACATATTCACGTTTTACCAAAAGTTGCCGGACGCTGTTCCTAAATATGGTTATTATATGGAATGGGACAATGTTGCCGCGATACCCATCACTACCTATGATGAATGGTGGACAAAAAGATTGCCCCAGGCAACAAGAAAAAATGTACGTCGGGGATACAAGAGAGGGGTCACTGTTAAAATATCAGAATTTAATGATGATCTTGTCAATGGATTGATGAATATTTATAATGAAAATCCGATACGGCAGGGCAGAAAATTCCCGCACTATGGTAAAAACTTTGACATAGTTAAAAGAGATAATTCATCATATTTAAACATCAGCGACTTTATCTGTGCTTATTATGATGGGACGTTGATTGGATTTATTAAATTAGTATACATTGGAAGAGTCGCGCGAATCATGCAAATTTTATCGATGAATAAACATCAGGATAAGAGAACAACTAACCTGTTGATTGCTAAAGCTGTTGAAGTTTGCTGCGAAAGGAAGATGGCTTATTTCATTTACGGTAATTATGTTTACGGCAATAAAACAAAAAGTCCGATAATAGACTTTAAAGAACGAAATGGTTTTGAGATGATAAAACTACCAAGATATTATATACCTATAACTTTGTTGGGCAAAATCGGTCTTAAACTTAAAATCCATAATGGCATGCAACAACTAATACCAGAAAAACTTCTATACTTGCTACTTGACCTACGCGCAAAGTGGTATGCAAAGAAATATCCTGAACCAAAGAGTGAAGAATAAACCTTTAATATTATTTAATTTACTAGATACAACCATGCATAATAAATATTGACAAAGCAAAGATGCTCATATAAAAGATTTCAACGCAACGCCGGTGTAGCTTAAAAGTAAAGCAGCTGATCCGTAATCAGTTGATGAAGTGTTCAAATCCTTCCGCCGGCTCCATAATTTACTACCTCAAATTAAGATATTTATTTTTAATCAATCCATTCGTCAATGGTTTTATCATCGAAAAGAAACCCGGCATATTTCATGTTCCAAATATTTTTTAGATAGTAGTTTTACATCTAATTGTCATAGTTCAATTACGCTAAGATAATTCGAGAGCTTTGCAAAACTATATATTCCGGCAGTGATTAAAAATGAGGACATTTTGGAGAAAATTCTTCGACTGTGAAGACCACAAATTCCACTTTGAGCGCTTATTTCAAGCTATGATGAATCCATTTTACCTCCAAGTATGCCCGGTTAACGGGCGGATTATTGACTTTGCCGTGTGTCCGCGACACACCGCCATCGGTTACGCCGTCTTTAGTATTCTTGAAGCCCTAAAGAGATTAAAAGCCATCTGCCGGAAGAGCGCATCAAGAGCATTTTTAATCAACTTCGGAAACCTTGCCCTGTATGCCTTGTTGTATAAATGGCTTAATCCGAAATACTGTTCAACGATATACCGGACTTTAGAAATAGCTTTGTTACGTTCTGTTTCATATTCCGTAAGCTCAGTACCGATTGTTGCTTTACGCATGATGCCATCTGCAATTTTATTCAAAGCAAGAAACTCTCTATTTGGTTTTCCAAAATACCCTTTATCCGCATAAACCTTTTTAATAGGTTCTTTCGTATGACAACTACCAGCCACACAAAGTGGACGATAAGGACTGTCATGATGCGAAGCAGGAGTCATCTCCGTAGCCAGAACAAATCCCTGCTTAATGTCCACGGAGGCG
>DCVU01000028.1 GCA_002327415.1 Smithella sp. UBA2180 | reverse complement strand
ACGATGTCTTGGCACTCAACAGTTATCTTTTAAAC
Source organism: Smithella sp. UBA2180 (assembly GCA_002327415.1). Classification (GTDB taxonomy): domain Bacteria; phylum Desulfobacterota; class Syntrophia; order Syntrophales; family Smithellaceae; genus Smithella. The sequence goes on along the minus strand of DCVU01000028.1, from coordinate 4,138 downwards.
AAGCCCAAGAATTAGGCGGGCATGTAAAGAAAGATGAAAAGGGCACGCTTGTTGTTTTTTGGAATTGGATAAATCAAATTGACGACGAAGAAAAAGAAAAAAATGTTCCCTTTATGAGATATTACACGGTTTATAATGTTGCTCAATGTGAAAACATTGACACAAGTAAAATCCCTTCGATTCCTGCTGTTCATAATGACTTTAATCATATTGCGGAATGCGAGGCTATTATTGTTAACATGCCTAATTGTCCCGAAATTCAACAAGGGAAACAAAGGGCGTCTTACAATCCTTTGAGCGATATTGTCAGCATGCCCCGCTTTGATAGTTTTGACACTGCCGAAGAATTTTATTCAACTTTATTTCATGAAACTATTCACGCCACCGGCCACCAAAGCCGTTTAAATCGACTTAACAATAATGTTAGCCGTTTTGGAAATGGTGAATACTCAAAAGAAGAACTTGTCGCAGAAATGGGAGCAGCTTTTCTTTGTGGTTTTGTCGGAATTGAAAACATAACGCTTAATAATAGCGCTGCCTATATTCAAGGTTGGTTGAAAGCTCTTAAAGATGACAAAAAGCTTGTGATTATGGCAGCGGCACAGGCGCAAAAAGCCGCGGATTATATTTTAATGGTTAATAAAGAGACCAATTAATTATTTAAGCTGAGCTATCGGCATGACGGGCAGAAAGAGGTTTATAATGATTATATCTGTAAAACCTTGTGAGAATTGTGGCGCCAGTGAAGTATCTGATTTCCGTGAGTACGATGGATGCCTCGGATACGAGGCTATAATATGCAAAAAGTGCGGTTATATATACGATCATAGTGGTGCACATCCACCTGATGAGGAAGAAAATTTCTCTGAATGATAGTTTATTGTTGAAACTCCAATTCCGAAAGCGAAGCGCAGCGGAATTGGTAAGTTGAACAATCCCGCGAAGCGGAGGGTTTAATACCCGTGATTTTTACACCTGGGCTGAAAAAAACCAGGCGCTTGCAGGGAAGAAGTATTAAGGGAGTAATAACCCCCTTTTTCTTCCCTGCACCTATCTTAAACATCCCCCTATGTTTTACTAAGAGTTTTCTTATAGGACACAGTAACAGTCAGCACACAGTCAGATACACCGCCGCCAATCCTGCGCGGTTTGAAAGGCTTTGGCGATAGCCTCTTATCATAAACCAAGCTGGCTGTGCGAACCGAGACGCACCAGATCGAGATGCTCATCGTCGGGTTTGCGGTAAATAAGTATGAGATCGGGCTTGACATGGCAGTCACGATGATCTGACCATTCACCAATAAGCGGATGGTCAACATTGCTTTTTGGTAAAGGCATATCGGCGGCGAGTAAATTCACGATCTTCATCAAGGCGGCGTTGATGATTTTGCTGTGCCGCCCTGATTTTTCCCGTTTGTAGTCACGCTTAAAGCGGGCCGTGTATCTAATCTTCCGCATTGAGTTTCTCAAGCAGGCGGTCAGGGGTTCCTGCCGTAGTAAGCTTGCCGCGACGTGCGGCCTTCATGGCCTCAATAGTTTCGTCATTGGGGATGAGAGGCTCAAAAGGCAAGGCCTTTTCTTTTGCAATGCGAATCATCATCATGCGGAAAGCATCCGAAACGGTAAGCCCGATAGAAGCAAGCACCGCTTCGGCTTGCGCCTTAACGTGATCATCAATACGCGCACGGACAACTGGGTTTGTAGCCATAATAATTACCTCCATTGGGCTACAATGTAGCACAACAAGGAGATAAGGTCAAGTATTTTTTAATAAGGCTTTGTATTTGGACCAAATCTTCTTGGTAGCCCAACCCGGCCCCTTTTCTGCTTATTACAAACGCCTAGTTTCCGGCGCCAAGATACATCTGATTTCCCACCCTGCTTGAGGTTGGGATAGACATGAAAAGGCTGTGATCATATTTGTGATTCTATCCGCTGAAAAAGTGTGCCGCTTATTCCGCTATCGCTCCGGGCTTGCAGCACGTCGCTTGCCGCTTCATAAGCAACACACCTATTCAGCTAATCACAAATACAGCCATTTCACGCCTATCCCATTCATTATTCCCCCCCTGTTGTTTTTTATTGCAGGGAAGGTATTTTAAGGGGATTGTAACCCCCGTTAATTCTTCCCTGCACCCATCAAAAGATCTCCCTATAGTTTATTATTTCTTTTTTTCAAAACCAACTAGCGGTGCCTTCTACACGAAAGTTCTCTGCCATGCCTTCGGCAATAAAGATTTTGTTAATTATTCCTTATTGTTTTTTTCATCGGTGAAAATCTTTATCGTTACAAAAATATTCTTCTAAAAAGCTCGAACAATATTTTCGCAATACCCTCTGGGCATGGCATAGAAGCGCCTTCGGCTCTTTCGTGCTCTTTGCACCGCCTTTTTGTGAAGTTGGTTTTTCAAAATGTTTTTAGAGGGAAAACCATTTAACGAAAGGAGAAAAAAGAAAAATGAATAACAGGATTTTGGGGAATGCAATTGTGTTAGCGAGGAGGATAGCAAAAGTTTACGGACGCAATGTTTACGTTACAACCGGCATGAAAGGATTTGAGGTTTACGAAAAAAAGCCTCAGTTTTGCAAAAGATTTTATGTTGTCGGAGAATCCGGCATTGTTTGTCTGGTAAATAATACGCTCGGGCGCAGATAATAAATTCTTATTGGCTGACCTATCGGCATGACGGGGAGAAAGGAAATGTTATGGCAAAACACAATCCAAGAATAATAGTTGAGGTGAGAGGAGGAACCGTTCAGGCAGTATATTCAGACACGGTCAACGTTAGCGTCGCAGTTTTGGATTACGACGAGATTGCAACCGAAGATGCTACCCTTGAATTCATAAAACTGGAAGCCGAAACGAAAGGAATGCTGGAAATCATTTAGCAGCTGGCAAACAGCAAGAAAAAAATGATATATGTCGATCACGTTACATATTAGTTTTGTTTTTTAAGGTGAAAGGTTGGAAATAGGGTTGGAAAATACTTTTTAGGGGCAATAAAAAAGGGGTTATATTTTCACATAACCCCTTGATTTTACTTTGGTAGCGGGGAGAGGATTCGAACCTCTGACCTTTGGGTTATGAGCCCAACGAGCTACCGGACTGCTCCACCCCGCGATATGGTAATATTCAAAATCGTGGACTTTACACCATTATCTCCAATGTTTGTCAAGGAGTTATTTTGATCAAGACTTTCAATATCATACTCGCTGGCAATGCCTGGAAGTATATTTTGGCGTAAACGTCGCTAACTTGTTATGTAACCCATAAAGCGGTAAATAAGTTTAGCCGCCATGAAATCGGGAGCTACAATGCCGGGAATCGGTGCCAGTTCTACCACATCAAAACCGCGAATCTTACAGGAACTTGACACTACCTTGAGTAGGCGTAGAACGTCTCTCCAATAAAGACCGCCCGGTTCCGGCGTGCCCGTTGAAGGCATTATGGAAGGGTCAAAAACATCTAAATCAATAGTGACGAATACATCGCCATTCAGGTCTTTACAAATTGTTTCACTCCAGTCTTTATTTTCTAAAGCGAAATCGGCACTATAGGATTTAACTTTACTTTGCGGTAAAAAATCAGCGTCTTCTTTGCTTATGCTTCTGATGCCCACTTGAATCAATGGACAAATTTCGGCAATTCTTCTGGCTACAGAAGCGTGACTATAAGGACTTCCCTGATAACTTTCCCGCAGGTCGGCATGAGCGTCCAATTGCAGCACTTTTAGTTCGGGATATTTCTCTTTCAGTGCCTGCACAGCCCCGAAACTGATGCTGTGTTCTCCTCCCAGCATTACCGGTATTTTATTAAGGGCGGCAACTTTGGCAATTTTTTTACGCACAGCATTAATCATGTTCTTCGGTCCGCGCGAATCAATGGTAAGCGGCAAGGTCGTATGAATTCCGGCCAGATATGTTTCCTTTTTTAATTCTTCATCATAGAGCTCCATGTTGGTTGAAGCTTCGATGATAGCTGCCGGTCCCCGGCGACTTCCCGGCTGGTAAGTGGAAGTCAGATCATACCCAACGGGAACTACGACAAACAAAGCGTCGCGCAGTAAATGTGCCGGATAAATTCCTCCAAAGTTCATAGTTCAATCCTCACTAAAAATTAAATTCAGTATATCTTTAA
>DCVU01000103.1:1448-10022 GCA_002327415.1 Smithella sp. UBA2180 | reverse complement strand
CCGCTAGCCCTATACCACTTCAATTGTTATCCGTATAGGTAAAACCACAATTTGTTAACGAATTGCGAATTTGATCCAGTAAAATACCGTCTAAATTATTTAATAGCTTTAATTTATCATATATATAATCTACGATTTCATCGTCATTTTGTGTACTATAAGCACAGTTTGGATTTGCAAGTAATTCTAAAAAAGCAGCCATTTTTTGAGAATAATTATCTAAGTTATCATACTTCTTGTAATCATTGCTTAACAGAGAAAGCTTAGTATCATTTAACTCAAGTGCCGTAATATTGTGATTAGCCAAGTACTTCTCTTGAGTAGAATTTTGTTTAAAACATATTAAATATCTAGGTGGGCTAACTTTGGAATAATTTTGCAACCACTTCATAATATGTTTTAAATTGATGTCATTGTAAGAATATCCAATAAATAAAACAGTATGAGTTGACAAGATACTCTTAATATAATTTTCTATTAGAGGGAAATTAAATTGATAGTTGAGGTAGTCATCTTCTTTAAAGACAATATTATGTTTTTTAAAATCACCATGCATTTTTATAAGTTTCTTTTGCAATGTTGATTTAACTAAATCTTTATCTGAAGATACAACATCATAAATATATGCATTGTTTTCAATTGTTTTTTCTAAAATAGTGTCCCAGTTTGTCGTAATAATACATTGTGGATTTATATCAAAAATCAATTTATGAACAAGTGATGGCTCAATATTGTTGGGGAAATAACTTTTCAATTTTTCGTAATATGTAAATTCTTTAAACTCTAAAAAGTACAACTGAGCAATTTTCAGGAAATCATCTTCTTCATTTGTCAACCCAAGATCTTTTTTTAAATCTTTAATTAATTCCTCCCAAGATGGAATTTTTACAGAAATATTTTCTGAACTTTTTGAAATGCCAGCGCCAACAAATATGGCAAGTCTATTATCATTGTTGGCCTTAATGATATTATTGAAGTGTTTTTTTATAAAGTTCATTTATGCCTCACCTATATTGAGATAACTCTATGGACTATGTGATCCTTCATTTGCGGAAGGTCTACTATCATGAAAAAAATTAAGGGCAGGTCTTGAAATATAAGTTTTCAGCCCCCAGTTAATACTTTAATTATTTAATGATGCTTGATATGTGATGCGTGACGAATAATACTATTTCTTGAAAACAATGCAAGAATTAAATGCGTGAAGAGTGAATGGTGAAATGTGAAAAAGCTGGATTTACCCTAAATAACCTAAAGGTCACTATAGGGGCACCATGGCCCGCCTGCGCGGGAATGACAGGGAAAAGATTGCCACGTTCACTGTTGTGAACTCGCAATGACAGAGCAGAAAAAATCCCCCTCGATCCCCCTTTGGAAAAGGGGGAAGATTTCTGGATTTAGCCACCGAGGTAGGCTTCCTTGACGCGGGGATTTCCCGTCAGTTCTTTGCCTGTGCCGGAAAGGACGATGCGGCCGGTTTCCAGAACGTACCCTTGCTGCGCGATGTGCAATGACATGTTGGCATTTTGTTCGACCAGAAGAATTGTTTTCCCCGCCCGGTTGATGTCTTGAATGATCTTGAAAATATCCCGCACGAGAACCGGAGAGAGTCCCATCGAAGGTTCGTCGAGCAGCAGCATTGGCGCGTCGGTCATGAGCGCGCGGTTCGGACTACATTCCTCGTTATCCTTTCTTGGTATCAGTGTTTCTTCTGCTCTTGAGGGGAAGTCAGACTCTTCCAAATATCTTCAATTTGTAACGGATTGAAAATGCGAATGTCCCGGACATTAAATACCTGCTCACCGTTATAAAGTACAATGCCGGGAGCAATACGTTTAATATTCAGGGTCTGAAAACGCTCTATTCCTTTTATAAATTCCGTGGAAAAAGTTGAGGAAGATTTTATCTCGACTGGCGTTAATGTGCCCTTTTCTCTGATGAGCAAATCTACTTCATTGCCGTGAGAGTCGCGGAAAAAAAATATTTCCGGCCTGATTCCTTTGTTGAGCGCGCTCTTCATGATGTCTGTAACAATGAAGTTTTCATACAGATTGCCGCGCAGCGGATCCCGGCTTGCTTGCTCCTCCGTGTTGATGCCCAAAAGAAAAGCAGCCAGGCCTGCGTCTGTGAAATATATTTTGGGAGATTTGATGACACGCTTTTGAATATTTTCAAAGAAGGGCGGCAGTTCGAATACAATATAAGAAGCTTTCAATACGGCAATCCAGTCTCGGATGGTTGTGGCCGATACACCCACGTCATTGGAAAGAGAAGCCAAGTTGACGATCTGGCCCACCCGACCGGCAAGCAATGTGAGAAATTTCTGAAATTGTGACAGGTCGCGCAATTGAATCAAAGCGCGCACATCTCTTTCGACGTAGGTTTGCAGATAGCTGTTATAGAACCTGCGCGATTCGATCTTTTCTTCATGGAGACGCGGAAAACATCCCCGGACAATTGTGCCATAAACATTCCCTCGCTTAGGTTTATAATGGATAAGTTCATGATTTGAGAAAGGCCAAAGCGTCAGCATCGCAGTGCGGCCGGCCAGTGTCTGGCTTATTGCTTCGTGCAGTTGCGGCTGATGGCTGCCGGTTAGGATAAACCTTCCACGCTTTTTACTCTTATCGACGATTCCCTGAAGGTAGGAGAGTAGCTCCGGCAGGCGTTGTATCTCATCCAGGATGCCGCCTCCTTCTAGCTCGCTTAAGAACCCTCGGGGATCGGCTTGGGCTGCAATCCTGATATCAGGGTCTTCCATGGAAAAGTAAGGTTTATCCGGGAACGTCATTTGGGCAAGCGTAGTTTTGCCGGATTGACGAGGGCCCAAAATGGTTACGACAGGATACTCCGCCGCAGATCGCATTAATTCTTCCGATATATCTCTAATAATCATAGCGATAGGATACTCGAACGATGTGCAAATGGCAAGTTAAAGTTCTTATTTGCACAATATTTTTTTACTGAGAATTTAATCATAATCAAAAGAGCAGGCGTTATACCAATCAGCTATCCAATATTAGCCCTCCTTCACAATCGTCATGGCGTAGGACAAATCTTTAACTTTTACATCTGGCCAGCTTTTTTTGCAGGGGCTATAATATGACCTTATCCGGCAATTTAAGGGAAATGATGTGGAAGATTAATTTCAGTGTATTTTTATAAGGAGGACAAAAGATGAAAATGGAAGACAATATTCTAATAGTTCCCGATATCCTTGAATTTCTAACCACCCAGATACGCTTCCTTGACGCGGGGATTGCCCGTCAGCTCTTTGCCTGTGCCGGAAAGGACGATGCGGCCGGTTTCCAGGACGTAGCCACGCTGCGCAATGTGCAGGGACATGTTGGCGTTTTGTTCGACAAGCAGAATTGTTTTTCCCGCCCGGTTGATGTCTTGAATGATCTTGAAAATATCGCGCACGAGAACCGGCGAGAGCCCCATGGATGGTTCGTCAAGCAGCAGCATTGGCGCGTCGGTCATGAGCGCGCGGCCCACGGCCAGCATCTGCTGTTCACCGCCGGAGAGCATACCGCCTTGCTGTTTGCTTCGTTCTTTCAGTCGCGGGAAAAGCGAAAAGACATTTTCGAAATCTTTGGCAATCTTTTCTTTATCTTTATTCTGCCATGTGGCGATCTTTAAATTTTCCATTACCGTCAGATTGCCGAAGATGCCCCGGCCTTCAGGAACCTGGGCGATGCCTGCGGCGACAATCTGATCGGCGGCAATATTTTTCAAATCTTTTTCCGCATAGGTGATGCTGCCGCTGTAAGGAATCAGACCGGAGATCGCGCGCAGAATGGATGATTTTCCCGCGCCGTTGGCGCCGATCAGCGTGACGATTTCTCCCTTGCCCACTTCAAAAGAAATATCATCAACGGCCTGAATGCTGTCGTAAGAAACTTTCAAATGAGAAACAGCAAGAATAATTTCAGAGGACGTCATTGAGCAACCTCCACACCTAGATAAGCTTCCAGCACCTTGGGATTGTTTTGAATTTCCGAACACAATCCCTGCGCGATGGTGGCGCCGAAATCCAGCACCATCAGACGTTCGCAAATGCCCATCACGAGGCGCATTTGGTGTTCAATCAGAATAATCGTTACCGAAAACGTTTTGCGAATCCACGCGATAAATTCCATGAGCTGAATAATTTCGTTGGGGTTCATTCCGGCCGCCGGTTCATCCAGAAGCAGGAGCCTGGGCTCGGTGGCCAGCGCACGGGCGATTTCGAGCCGGCGCTGTAAACCGTAAGGCAAATTTTTGGCTTTTTCAGAAGCCATTTCGTCAAGCTTAAAGATCGATAGTAAATCGAGCGCCTGATCGGTGATACGTTTTTCTTCGGCGCGGAAACGGCCGATGTGCAGCAGCGCCTCCGCGGGCGTGTAGGCAATCTGACCGTAATGGGCAATGCGGACATTATCCAGAACGCTCAGTTCCTTGAACAGCCGGATGTTCTGAAAGGTGCGGGCAATGCCCCGCTTGGTGATCGCGTGCGGTGAAAGGCCTACCAGCTCTTGTCTGCCAAGCCGGATGCTGCCCTCAGAGGCGCGATAGACGCCGGTGATTAAATTAAAAACGGTAGTTTTACCCGCGCCGTTGGGACCGATAATGCCGACAAGCTCATGCGGTTCAATTGCGAAATTGAAATCGGATACGGCACAAAGTCCCGCGAAGCGGTGCGTGAGTTTTTGTATCTCAAGCAGAGGCATCCGTGGTCTCCTTTTTCTTGCGCCGCCAAAGTTTTTCCGTCACCAAGTCGCGAAGCGGCAAAAACATGCGTATTTCCTTCATGCCCATGATACCGCGAGGACGGTAAATCATCAAAAGTACCAGCATCAGCGGCATGAGCACCATGCGCCAGACGCCAAGCGGACGCAGGATTTCCAACAGGATGGTGTATATTATTGCGCCGATGATTGAACCGCCAATGGACGCGATGCCGCCTAAGTATACCATGATCAGAATATCGGTGGATTTAAGAATGTCGAACATGCGCGGGTTGATAAACTGCAATGCATGAGCAAATAATCCTCCGGCAATGCCCGCGAAAAAAGATGAAACGACAAAGGCGATGATTTTCACCTGGCGCGTGTTGACACTCATCAGGTCGCTGGCGATTTCATCTTCGCGGATGGACAACACGCCGCGCCCGAAATTGGAATAAACCAGATTGCGGATTACCCAGACGGAAAGCGCTGTCCAGAAAAAGACCCACGGCAGAGTAGTGAGCTTTTCCATGCCCAAAAGCCCGCGCGGTCCGCCGACGGCGTCGATGTTTTCCAGAACTGATTTCACAATCATGCAGAAGGCCAATGTGACAATGGCCAGATAATCTCCGCGTGTTTTAAAAGAGGGTATGGCCACTAAGAAACCAACAAGAGCCGCACCTACGCCGCCGGCCAGTATCGCCAGGGGGAAAAGCAAATTTTGAGCGACCGGCGGAAATACATGAACCGTCAAGAGTGAGGCAACGTAAGCGCCGATAGCCATGAAACCGGCATGTCCGACCGAGAATTCTCCCATGTAGCCGTTGATTAAATTAAGGCTGACGGTGAGGATGATGTTAATACCCACATAAATTAAAATCAGCTGCAGATATAAATCCAGAAATTCAAAGGTTGATGCGGCCATGCAAAACGCTAGTCCAGCTATCATGAAGACCGGCCAGAAATATTTGTAGTCGGTGAGCTTGTGCCAGAAAGTAAGCATTTTGTAATATGCGGCAGATGATTTGGGCATGGCTACACCTTTTGCGGCTGGGGCTTGCCCAGGATACCGTACGGTCTGACAATTAACAGGATAAGAAGCAGCGTGAAGGCTACAACATCACGATAGGTGGAGGGCAAGAATGCGGCCACCAGAATTTCCACTCCGCCCAGAATAAAGCCGCCGATCATCGCGCCGCGGATATTGCCGATGCCGCCGACCACGGCGCAGATAAATGCTTTCCAGCCGACCATGATGCCCATGTAAGGATCAATCACCGGATAAGCCAGACCATACATCACGCCGGCTGCACCGCCCAGACCCGTGCCAATGGCAAACGTGAGCGAGATGATTTTATTTACCGGCACGCCCATTAGTGGAACTATTGTCTTGTCCCAGGAAATGGCGCGCATGGCCATGCCCGCTTTGGTTCTTTGCACGACAAAGTCTAGAATCAGCATTAGTACCAGCGAAAGGACAATAATCAGAATCTGCAGTGAGGAAATGGAAAGCGCGCCGATTGCCCAAGTGGTGTTTTCCAGAAGCTGAGGAATGTGTTTGGGGTAGGGCGAAAGCGCCAGTGTGAAATTTTCCAGAAAGAGTCCGACACCGAGCGCAGTGATGATGGCGGAGACGCGCGGGGCGTTACGCAGTGGTTTGTAAGCCAGCCGTTCGATGATCACGCCCAGGCAGGCCACGCCCAGCATGGATAAAAGAAGCGTCGGGACAAAGGACAGGTGAAAATAAACGGCCAAAAGAAAACAGAAGAAGGCGCCGACCATGAACAAATCGCCGTGAGCGAAATTGATCATCGTCAGGATGCCGTAAACCATGGTGTAGCCCAGGGCGATCAGCGCGTAGATGCTGCCCAGCTGTAAAGCGTTAAGAGCTTGTTGAAATATATAGGCCATAGATTGTTTGAGTTATTAATTCCTTATTTCACTTCCCCCTTTTAAAAAGGGGGACAAAGGGGGATTTTAATGTCGTTCGTAAAATCCTCCCTAACCCTCCTTTAAAAAAGGAGGGGATAAAGTATAATCCCTGTTCTGGTTTCTCCTTTAAAAAAGGGGGAGGTTATAATGAGGATTTCAAATGTTCATATATTCTCTCAAGTACCCCGTCAATATTGTTAAGAACATCAATATCCGAAAAACGCATCACAGTGAATCCGAGTTCCTGAAGATAGCGATCCCTTTCTTGATCTTTTTTCATTCCCTTATTTTCATAGTGCTGCCCGCCATCTAACTCTACAATGAGTTTTCCCTTTGGGCAGTAAAAGTCAACTATGTAATGGCCGATATTTTTCTGTCTGTAAAATTGTACATCGCCTAACTGTTTTCTTCTGATCTTTGACCAGATAAGCTGCTCGGCATCGGTCATGTTGCTTCTTAGATTCCGAGCAAGAGGTTTAAGCTTCCTGTTAAAGGGCAACATAAAATAAATATTCCGTATGATTCCCTCCTTTTCTAAAGGAGGGTAAGGGAGGATTTGTGAAAAATTAAATCCCCCTCGCTCCCCCTTTAAGAAAGGGGGATAAAAAAATTAAATCCCTTCCTAATTGTTCTCTCCTTTTGCTTGTGACCTTTAGGTTATAAAGGGGGATTAAGGGGGATTTAGCAAGTCGATCATGGTTTGGCGTTGGCAAACCATGTAAATTTCCCATCCTTTATTTTTAAAATCACGGCGCTCTTGACCGGGTCGCCGGAGCCTTCTTTAAATTGCATGTTTCCGGTCACGCCTTCATACTGTGGAATCTTTGCCAACGCGTCGCGTACAGCCTGACGATCATTTTTCCCGGCGGTTTTGAGTGCCTGCCACAACAATCCGAACGAATCGTAGGTCAGGGCGGCCACGTCATCCGGCGTTGTTCCATATTTTGCTTTATAGTTCGCAATGAATTTCTTGGTCGTATCGCTGGCCGAGTCGGCCGCGTAATGCGTGCTGAAATAATAATCGTTGCAGTCCTTGCCGCAAAGTTTCACAAGCTCTTCGGAACCCCAGGAATCGGAACCGATAAAAGGCACGGTAATGCCAAGCCGTTTGGACTGCTGGATCTGCAGAGGCACTTCGCTGTAATAGTTAGGCAGGAAAATTACATCCGGCGCTGCTTTTTTGATTTTAGTCAGCTGAGATGAAAAATCCTTATCGTTGGTCGTATATGTTTCAAAAGCGACAACCTTGCCGCCGTTTTTCTCATAGACATCTTTGAAAATTTCGGCGATGCCCTTGTTGTATTCCGATGCCACGTCATAAAGAACAGCAGCCTTTTTAAGTTTTAGATTGTCCAGTGTGAATTTTGCCAGCACCCCTCCTTGGAACGGATCAATAAAGCAGGCGCGGAAAACGTATTTTTTGGAGACATTTGTTTTGGAATCCAGAGTGGCCTTAGGTGCGGTGGACCACGGAGTTATTAAAACGGTTTTGCTTGTTTCGGCGATTTCCGCAGCAGGCAGAGCGTAGCGGCTGGCGTTTGGTCCGACAATGGCCGTCACTTTTTGTTGCGTAATCAACTTCTGCGCTGATGAGGCCGACTGTTCAGCTTTCCCGGCGTTGTCTTCAATGATTAACTTTACCTGATATTTTTTTTCACCCAACTGAATGCCGCCGGCATCGTTGACTTCCTGAACGGCCATTTCTGCCGCGTTTTTACATGATGTGCCCACGGCCGGAATATCACCGGTGAGTTCGGCAATGACGCCGATTTTGATTTTAGATGAATCATCGCCGCCGCAACCGGAAATGCTCAGCGAGAGAATTAATAAAAGAGAAATGAGTAATGACGATTTTTTCATGGAACATCTCCTGTCTTTTTTCGATATTTTGCCCACAGTTTATAGGTTAAGGGCTCTAGAGTGTCAATAGAAA
>DCVU01000103.1:0-1387 GCA_002327415.1 Smithella sp. UBA2180 | reverse complement strand
GTCATTCCCGGTGATTCAATGCCGACCAGATTAATGAAACCGCTATAGTCTTCTTTGATAACAAAATCGCGAAAGTCGTCATCATGCCCTTGAAGCTTGGGGCGGATGCCGGCCATATCGGGATGAATATTTTCTTTTTTCAAAAAAGGCAAAAATTTGCTGGCGCTGTGATAGAAAATTTCCACTTTGTCAGATGCCACATTGTAGTCTTCTTTGCGTTCAATGTAGGTTGTGTCGGGACCTAGTTTGAACCTTCCATTTAAATCCATTGTCCAATGAACGCCTAATCCGATACGTTTCTTTGCCGGAACAGGATAAATCAGTCTTTGCACTACTCCCTGTTTTACTCCAGAAACACTGCAGTAATCGCCCTTGCAGTAATGCAGATGATAGCTGCCACCCATCATATTGGCTATGGTGTCGGATTCCAAACCGGCGGCGTTTATGACGGCGGCGGAGGAAAATTCAAAGCTTTCGCCTTTGACGTTATGCGTGAAAATCCGATAGTGGCCGGGTTCTTTTTCTATCCGTGTGATCTTTGTTTGATAAACAATTTGTGCTTTCCTGCTTAGTGCCTTTGCCAAAAAATAATTCATTAAATCATGAACGCTGATGATGCCTGTCTCCGGCGAGTAAAGAGCTGCTTCGGCTTGAACGTTTGGTTCCATTATTGAGATTTGTTTTTTGCTGACCATTTCCAGCGAAGTTACGTCGTTTTTACGGCCATTGTCATACAGGCGTTCGAGATCTTCGTATTCCTCTTTTTTTACCGCCACGATTAGTTTTCCTGTTTTTCTATGAGGAATATTATTTTTAGCGGCGATTTCATAGAGCATCTTATTTCCGTCAACGCAAAGAGAGGCTTTGAACGACCCCTCCGGATAATACATGCCGCCATGAATTACTTCGCTGTTGCGTGAACTGATACCGCCGCCGTGCGCGTTATTTTTTTCCAGAATAAAAACGCTTAAATCCGGCCGGGCGATTTCGGCGGCGATAGCCAAACCGATTACACCGGCTCCGATGATTGTAATATCCGCTTTCTCCATATCTTTTTTATACACAATTTTGGCGATTGCCGCAAAAAAACTTGAGTGTAGTCTTCGGTCGTGATATTAATAACAAGTGATTTAAGAAAGGCAGCGCTTACTTTGAAAATTGCGACTTACAATGTAAATTCCATACGCTCCCGTATGCATATCGTTGTGCCCTGGTTGCAGAAAAACAATCCTGATTATTTCTGTATGCAGGAAACAAAGGTTGCCGATGCTGGCTTTCCCGCGGCTGATATAGACGCTTTGGGTTATCATGTGGTTTTCAAAGGCGACAAACAGTACAAAGGCGTGGCCATAGCCTCGAAACTCAAACCGCAAAAAGTAGTATTCGG
>DCVU01000127.1 GCA_002327415.1 Smithella sp. UBA2180 | reverse complement strand
ATTACCGAACCGGTAATGTAACTTCCTTTCTTGGCAAGAAAAGCGACAACTTCCGCTATTTCTTCAGGCTTCCCTATACGTCCCAAAATAATTTCATCCATGATTTTATTTTTAACTTCCTGGGGCAGTTCTTTGGTCATCTCCGTATCAATGAAACCGGGAGCAACGGAATTAACCAGAATATTTCTTCCTTTAAGTTCCCGCGCCAAAGACCTGGTAAAGGCATCGAGCGCCGCTTTCTCCATCGTGTAAGGAATCTGGCCGGCGTTGCCCGTATGGCCGACGACGCTGGAAATGTTGATGATGCGCCCGGAAGAATTCCGAATCATAAATTGACGCAGAATTCTTTTTGTTAAATACCAGACGCCGCGAGTAAGCACACGCTGCGCATCAAATTGTTCCACTTTCATGGAAAGGATATCGGCATTAATAGACTGTCCGGCGTTGTTGACCAGAACATCAACGCGACCGACGTCTTCTTTCAGCTTAGCAATAAGCGCATCCACCTGTTGAATATCGGACAGATCGGCCTGAATTATAAATCCTTCTTTTATTTCTTCCAGCAGTTTTTGCGCTTTTTCGGCGCTTTTATTGTAATGGATGCCTATATGAAAACCTTCCGTGGCCAGAGCGCGACAGCACGCGGCCCCTATTCCTGTTGCACCACCTGTTACTAAAGCAACGGGTTTTTCGATCATCATTCCCTTTTCACCCTTTAGTGATACTCGCGAAGAGCAAGCATAGTGCAGCTCGAAGCGCTAGTAGTAGTGAAATTTGCAAGTCGAATTTTCCAATCCCGATTTATCGGGATTGGAAACTATCCCCGAAGCAAAGCGAAGGGGGACACTGTTCACTATTCACTTATATTAAACTATCTCTCGTCCAATGATCATGTTCTGCACTTCCCGGACACCTTCGTAAATATCAATAATATGAGCATCGCGGGAAAGTTTGGAAATCTCATAGTCGGCCGTAAAACCATAGCCACCGTGCAGATGAAGACCCTCGGTTGAACAAAAGATAGCGGCTTCTGCCGCCGTGTTTTTTGCCAGAGAGGCGTAGATTCCGGCATCACTTGCTTTTTCCTGAATCTTACAAACTGCCTTAAAAAGAGCCAGTTCAGCCAGTTCCACTTTTTTCCACATGGTTGTCAGCATCTCTCTGGCCACGGGAAGATCGCAAAGTCTGTGACCAAATTGTTTGCGCTCCCTTGTATATTCCAACGTAACCGTAAAAGCCCTTTTGGCCAAACCCAATCCAATTGCCGCAACCATAGGCCTGGCATAATCTAAAACATCAACAACATACTTAAAGCCAAGCCGCCTGTCTCCGATAACCTGATTTGGAGGAATAATAACATCTTCAAAAGTTACGCTGGCTGTGTTGGAAAGTCTTTGTCCTAATTTATCCTCCGGCTTGCCGATTATTATCTTCCCGCCGGCCGGCACTTTGATTTCTCTTACGGCATTTCCGATATTGGGAATATCAGCTGACGTAACCGGTTCTACCGGTACGATAACACAAGCAATAAAATTACCTGTCGGTTTCCCAACTTTACAAAGAACAGTAAATTGAGAGGCATAAGAAGCATTGGTAATAAAACATTTGGACCCGTTCAAAATATAATTATCATCATCCTTCTTGCTGATAAAACTGGTCATCATCGAATTATCGGAACCGGCGTTAGGTTCCGTTAAACAAAAAGAAGCTAAAATAGGTTTCTTAACAAAAGGCTTGAGAAATAATTCTTTTTGTTCATCCGTGCCGTGCAGGCCTATTACAACATTCGCCAAATCATTGCACATCGCTGAAGTGGAAATACCCGTATCGCCATAAGAAAGTTCTTTAATAATCAAGGCCGAAGTAATTGCATCAATCTCATAACCCTGGACGGATTCCGGAATACTCAAATTGAGAATGCCCGTTTCCCATGCCTTGTTAATGATGTCCCACGGAAAAATATGACCTTTTTCCAGTTCTAAAATATGCGGCGTTATTTCATTTTTCACAAACTTTCGCACAGTGTCCAGGTACGTTAATTGACTTTCATTAAGACTCAGATCCATAAATCAAACCTTTAGTTTCTCTTTTTTTAGGCATAAATTTATAAGATAACTCCGTTTATTGAATCATCTCTCTTCAAAAAAGGAAGCTTCTTTTATTTTTACTTTACGCGGCAACTTTTTTTTTTAGGAAAACCCGCTCCCGTTCCTGCCGGCGAATATATTCCATATTTCGACCGTAAAAAATTTTCCATAGTTGCGGGATATAAGATATATGCCAGCACGTCTTCATCGTTGTGGGCAAGATCACCGATCTTTTTTTTCGCCGCTTCGATTTCCGGCTCCAGATAATCAGCCGGCCTTCCGGATACCGGTTCTTGTCCACGTTTGTAGTTCTTTAATATTTTTTTGGTTAATTCTGCGTCAATCGGCATCGGAGTTTTACCGTACAGGCCAAGGACCAAATCCTTGAGCTGATTGGAAACCCGCACATAACGGCCGAAAAGAACATTCAGTACCGCCTGCGCTCCAATAATCTGCGATACCGGAGTAACAAGAGGAGGAGAGCCCATATCTTTACGCGTCGTTGCCACTTCCTTGTAAATTTCTCCCAGTCTGTCAAGTGCGTTCATTTCTTTGAGCTGACCGGTTAGATTGGAAATCATGCCGCCGGGGACCTGATGAGCCAAAACTCCGTTATCAATAATGGAAAGTTTATTGGCAGCCAGATGACTGCTATACTTCGGGGCGATATTTTCCAGATGCTCACCCAGTTCCAACAGTTTGTGTAAATCAATTCCGGCTTCGCGTGCTGTTCCGCGCAACGCCGCAACGATTGGTTCAATAGCGGGCATCGAAGTTCTCAGCGCGAAAGGCGCCAGACACGTGTCCACAACATCAATTCCGGCTTCTATCGCTTTTAAATATGTCATCGAAGCCATGCCGCTGGTGTAATGGGAATGCAGATGAAGGGGCACTTTAATTTCCTTTTTTATGGCACAAACCAGATCATACGCATCAAAGGGGGAAAGAATTCCGCTCATGTCTTTGATACAAATGGCGTCCACACCCATCTGCTCCAGTTCTTTAGCTTTCCGGACATAATATTCGAGAGTATAGACTTCTCCGCCCAGACGGACACCGGTCAACGAATAACAAAGGGCTCCCTGAAACTGCTTGCCGTTGGCCTTGATTCTTTCCGCGCAGGATTCCATATTGCGGAAATCGTTTAAAGCATCAAAGCAACGGAAAATATCAATGCCTATTTCACAGGCCTTATCCACAAAAGCGCGCACAACATCGTCGGCGTAATGTCGATAACCAACAAGATTTTGTCCGCGGATAAGCATGGCAAAGGGAGTTTTTGTGATATATTTTTTCAAAATTTTCGGCCGCATCCAGGGATCTTCGCCCAGAAATCTGTGCATGGTGTCGAATGTCGCGCCACCCCATACTTCCATCGCGTGGAAACCGCAGCTATCCATCTCCTCGGCGATAGGAATCATATCTTCCGTCCGCATCCTTGTGGCGTAAATCGACTGATGACCGTCGCGGAAAGTATTATCCTGAATCTTCAGAGGATTTTTTTTACTTTCTGTTTTGTTCAAGATATCTGCTCCTTTGGAAAATTACATCACTTTAAGTTTCATTAATTAGCTTGACGCTTTAAAAATTTTATCGGCGGCGGTAAGCCCCGTAACCGACGGACAGGCAACTCCTATCGTTTTAAAAAAATCGCGCAGCGGCCTTCCTGGTCCGACTTCGTATATTTCTTGTGCTTTTGACGCTAAAGCCTGCATATTCTTCCGCCAATTCACAGTATTGCTGATTTGATTAACAAGATTTCTTTTTACTTCCGAAACATCATTTTGATGAAAATCGCCGGTAAAGTTTGAGGTTACTCTGGACGCATTTTGCGCGTTTAAATTACTGCCGAATTTATCCAACGTATCGGCAAAACGTCCTTCTATTGTTTTCATCAAGCGGCTGTGAAATGGTGCGCTGACATTAAGACGAACAAACCGGAATGATTTTTCTACAGGGAAATTTTGAGTGAGTCTATTTTCCGCTTCGTCAATCGCCGGCAATTCTCCGCTGATAACGACCTGATTGGCGGAATTAATGTTGGCCACACCCGCCGCCAGACCATCCATGATTTTCGTGAGCATTTCCATATCGATGCCCTCGGAAATAACAGCCGCCATTCCGCCGACGCCAACCGGCACGGCTTCCTGCATTAACTTGCCGCGTGTCTGAACTATTTTTACGGTTTCGGCCAGAGGCATCACGTTGGCGGCAACCAGCGCTGTAAATTCTCCCAGAGAATGACCGCCGAAATAATCAGGCGCAAACCCATAATTTTTAGATAAACCCCTAAGCATAGCTATTTCTGCCGTTACAATGCAGGGCTGTGTGAATTCGGTAAGATTAAGTTTTTCATCCTCGCCGAAACACATGGCGGAAACATCCCAACCCAGAGCATCGGCCGCCTCTTCAAAGGTCTGACGGCAGACAGGAATCTGTTCATAAAAGTCTTTGCCCATGCCGGGTCTTTGCGAACCCTGCCCCGGGAAAACAACAGCTATATTTTTGTTATCCTTCATACAAAAAAACTTCCTTAATTATGAGTTTGGTGAATGTACCCCAAAATACATATAATAACAATTATAAATTACTTAAATTCTAAGCACAATATGTGCCATTAATCAGGTATATATCATACCTTTAAAGTAATTTGTATTTATTGTGTTTTTTAAAATATTACCTGGAAATAATACAAAAAGAATACTGCCTGCATGTGTAAAATATTTCGCACTGTGAATAATGTTTTACCTTAATTATTGGAAACCGGACTTATACTGCTTTGAACACCAAAACCCACCTGAAAATAAACTAATTCCGCATTCTTTTATCCGCGTTTATATTATAAAAAGCATACTGCTTTTCAGCGCATAAATCATCGCCTTTTTCTAAAGAGGTTTACTACGCTATCTTTTGATGTAACACTTAAGAATCTATTAGACAGCAAAAAGGGCTTAATACGGAAAAACGGGGTCTAAAACAGGTAAATACTCTAGTGAAAACAATGGTATATATTGATAAAAATTCAGAAGGCTGAAAGATGAGTAAAAAAATCCTTTCTACAGCTGATTTGCCGGAGGAGAATTAAACACCTGCTACAACGCTCTTGATTATCATGTTGAATCGGGACGTGGAGAACAGGCTGCAATTATTTATGACAGCCCGGTAACAAACACTGTTCAAAAAATTTCATATAATGAATTGCTGGACAGGGTTTCAAAATTCGCCGGTGTCCTCGACAAGCTGGGCGTCAAAAAAGGTGATACCGTAATTATCTATATGCCTATGATACCTGAAGCACTGGTCTCAATGCTTTCCTGCGCCCGCATCGGCGCGGTTCATTCCGTTGTCTTCGGTGGGTTCGCTTCCAACGAACTGGCCATCCGCATCGACGACGCCAAGCCCAAAGTTATGATCTCCGCATCTTGCGGCATCGAAGGGAAAAAGACTATCCCCTACAAGCCGCTTCTGGATGAGGCCATTAAAATCGCGTCTCACAAACCGCAGAAATGCGTCATTTATCAACGCCCCCAGGTGCAGGCGGAATTGACAGCGCCGCGCGATCTGGACTGGACAACTCTGATGAAAGACGCCAAGCCGGCTCCTTGTGTATTTGTCACCGCGACAGACCCGCTCTACATTCTTTACACTTCGGGAACAACCGGCAAGCCCAAAGGCGTCATGCGGGACAACGGCGGTCATGCGGGACAACGGCGGCCATGCCGTGGCTCTGAAATGGTCGATGAAAAATGTTTATGATGTGAAGCCTGGCGAAGTTTTCTGGGCCGCCTCCAATGTCGGCTGGGTTGTCGGACATTCCTATATTGTTTATGCTCCGCTTCTTTACGGCTGCACCACTATTGTTTATGAAGGAAAACCCATCGGCACGCCCGATCCGGGGGCTTTCTGGCGCGTTATTTCTCAGCATGGCGTATCCGTCTTGTTCACAGCCCCCACGGCTTTCCGCGCCATCAAGAAGGAAGACCCCGCAGGCGATTATTTGAAAAAATATAACATCAGCTGCCTCAGATATTTATTCCTCGCCGGTGAGCGTCTCGACCCCGACACCTATCACTGGGCCAGTGACATGCTGAAGATTCCCGTGGTGGATCACTGGTGGCAGACGGAAACCGGGTGGCCCATCGCCGCCAACTGCATGGGCATTGAACCCTTCCCCATCAAGGCCGGCTCGCCGACCAAACCCGTGCCGGGATACAATGTGCAGATTCTCGATGCTGACGGAAACCAGCTTCCCAACGGCGAAGAAGGAGCGGTAGTCATCAAGCTTCCCCTGCCTCCCGGATGCCTGCCCACTCTGTGGCAGGATGACAAACGTTATATGGAATACGTAACGGAAAGACCCGGTTATTACGTAACCGGCGACGGCGGGCGTTTCGATGAAGACGGGTACATCTTCATCATGGGACGCATTGACGACGTCATCAACGTCGCGGGACATCGCCTGTCCACCGGCGCTATGGAAGAAATCGTTTCCAAACACAAGGATGTGGCGGAATGCGCTGTCTTCGGCGCAGAAGATCAGCTCAAAGGTCAGGTTCCTGTGGGATTCGTCGTACTGAAAGCCGGTGTGGATCGCGAACCGAAAGACATTATCAAGGAACTCGTCCAGATGGTCCGTTCCGAACTAGGAGCATTGGCCTGCTTCAAGGAAGCCGCTGTGGTCAAGGCCCTGCCGAAGACAAGGTCGGGAAAAACCCTGCGCAGCACCATGCGTAAAATCGTTGACGGCAAGGATTATGTCGTGCCTTCTACTATTGACGATCCTTCAGTACTCGGCATCATTGCTGATGCGGCCAAAACCATCGGCTACGGGAAAAAATAAACTTGGGCTGTTGAAAAACACTTACCTGCTTT
>DCVU01000156.1:4695-6861 GCA_002327415.1 Smithella sp. UBA2180 | reverse complement strand
AATAATCAAAAATGTAAGGGAGAAACGAAATGTGGGAAAGTTTTAAATTATGGGTTGCCGGGATCAGACCGGAACTCATGAAATTTCTGAAAGCCGCGATCAAGCTCGGCATTGACATCTTGTTACCGATTGCCATCAATGCGGTTATGGCTGCGGAGGTTCGCGGTGGATCGGGTGATGAGAAATTTAAATATGCGTGCTCATACGTCAAAGCGAACGCGCCACAGGCGGCAATGGGGGCCATTATGACGGCAGTTCAGAATGCATGGGCTACGAAAGAGGCTGATGGTTGGAAAACGGCTGTTTGCCCGGACGGGAAGTGTAAATAAAAATAACCCGGCACACGCAAAACGGGGGGTGTTAAGATATATTGCAAATACACCACAAGCCGGGACATTTGCATTTGTGTGTTGGGGTTGTAATAATATTTCCAAATACGCCGGAGCTTCCGTCACCGCACAAAATATTTGTGAAAAGTTTTTCGGCCCGTGCATTCAGAGCAACGTATACTTTTTCTTTTTGCACGTCTGATATTTCATAATCATAGGGGTCGTTTATTTCACATTCCGTGAAAGATTTCCATTCGTTCATGGTTCAAATCCTCTTGACAATTGGCCGGAACCTGTTAAAATATCAGCATTTATTCGGGCTTTATTCCCGCCAACCGATAGCAACAGAGTCAACGCCATGTGATACTATCAAAGCCCATCCGGGCGATGGGCAAGCCAGAAAAAAACCCGGCACAAGCAAGGCCGATGGGGAACATCGCCTTTTCGTGTAAGCCCCTGTCTCTGTGCCGGGTTACATAAACCACTGGATTATAGACCACCATTGGATCAAAAATGGCGGTCCAACAATTGCGATTAATATTATCCACCAATACCATTTCATCATCTCATCCTTTCGCCGGGGCAGCCCGGTTTATTTTTAAAGCACAGCCACGGCGCGTCCGGGTGAAATGTTTCACCGAAGAAATATTTCTTTTCTTTCTCTTCCGGGCATCTCGCGCAAGTCGCATGACGCGGGCAGTTGTGCCAGTTGGCGCATTTGGTTATGTCAGCCATTCTTTTTCTCACCCTTGCCATTCGTCGTGTCTTTCGGCTTCATCTGTCCCTTGAGTATCCTGCACGATTTAATTTCGCACATTACCCGGCAGTTGTTTGGGTAATCCGAACACCACAATTTACAAACTTGATTCTTGCAGATATTTTGTCTCATTGTTCAGTTACCTCCTCATTTTCAAAATCCAGCCATTCGTTTATGATTCAAATCCTCCCAATTAAATGTGTTATTTTATCTTACTTTTCCCATCCTTAATTCCGATTTCAAATATTTTATCAGAAAATGAGGCCATTTCTTCCGAATGTGACACCATAATTATCTGCAAATTTAATCTATCTGAGACTTCTTTTAACAAAGCGGACGCATCGTTATGAAAATTAAAAGAAAGGTGTTTGAATGGCTCGTCTAAAAGTAGAACTGGCTTTGTTTTTTGTTTTTGGATACACCATGCAGCAACACGTAAAGCAAATCCGCCAATATCAGCAGCGCCCAAGCCTACAGATTCCATCGGATCTCTGGCATTCCCATTCCGGACAAAGGAAATATCGCATTCCGTTTTATTCCTGCGGGGAACAAATTCAATTTGCACTTGATATGGATCGGGGAAAACGGCCTCCATCGCCATTGTGGTTAAATTGCTGACATGGAATTGGAGCTGCTGCTGCGTCTTCAGGCCGAGTTCTTTGAGCAGTTCCCTTGCACGTTCCCAGCGGATTTTTTCCTTTTTGGCAAAAGCGCAGCGGGATTCAAATGAGGATAACGAGTCCTGCTTTTCCTTCTGCTTGCCCTTGAGCTGTTCTAAGTGGTTACTCAGTTGTGATAGATTCATTTACACCCCCACACTTAATTCAAACTCCTCTTCGATTTCTGTAATACTGGATGTGATTTTATCGGCAATTTTTGCGACATCTTCTTCCAGCCCTTCAATAAATTCTGCGGCTTTGGAAATATCCTTGATGCCTTCGTCTTTGAGCTGCTTTTCCAGCATGTCGGATTTGGTCCGCAGTTCTGTAATCCTTGTTTTAATGCCTTCAATCTTTTCCTGCCAGTCAAGGAGCTGCTGTTCTTCTTTTTTCATGAGTCTAACGCCTCCAGCACTTTTGC
>DCVU01000156.1:0-4620 GCA_002327415.1 Smithella sp. UBA2180 | reverse complement strand
TCGGCTGTTTTCCTGAGCATAGAACCCGGATTGATCAGCAACCTGCCTTCGTATTCTTCAGTAAATGCCTGATGATTATCACCAGTAATGATCAGATCAAAATCAGGATTGTTTTTCAGCAGCGCTCTTGCATTCCCTTTTGGATCTGCCCCCGGCCACGGCTCTTTTTGCCATATGAGCTGGTGGAGCATGAGGACATTTTGATGTTTTACAAATTCTATTTCAGGAATTTTTTGTCCAAATGGAACTGGGTAAAGATCAAACGCTTCATGGATTCTTCTTCCAAATTCATCTTGAAATAATTTGATTCGGCCTCCTTGGATCAATGCATTAAACCCACTCTTCTCAATCAAATTTAGATTATGCTGTGGGAGATCATGCTGCCCAGGAATTGCAATTAATTCGTCCGGCAGATATTGCAAAGCAAATGAGATCAGCCACGGGGACGGCTTCCAGTGATCGAAAATGTCACCAGCGCACAGGACAGGGCATTTGTATTGTTTTTGCAGATCGGAAATAAATAGCAGCTTGCTTCGCTGCGCTTTGATGTAATCATCAAGACGGCATTCCGGCGTCTGCTCGGTAAGGTGAAGGTCGGAGCAGATAATGGCGCTGGCATTCTGGATTTTTTGTTTGCGTTTCATTCAAATATTTCCAAGATTGCTTTAAAAAGGTTTTTACGGATTCGTTTATTCTGGAGCCGCTTTTTGATCTCTTCGTTCTGCTCTATCATGATTGTAATCAGCTCTGTCGTATTTACCCATTGCTGATATGCTTCATCCGTCTGCGGAAATATCAGATGCAAGATTGTGCCGTTCTCTGTTTTCGCATTTGCAGTTCCGATGTCTTTTTTCTGA
Organism: Smithella sp. UBA2180; assembly: GCA_002327415.1. GTDB lineage: Bacteria > Desulfobacterota > Syntrophia > Syntrophales > Smithellaceae > Smithella. The sequence continues at coordinate 3,763 of DCVU01000156.1, read as the reverse complement.
TTCACCAAATCAGCTTCAGACGAAAGGCAGTAAATATTTTTATGAATCCCTGCGCCCCAATTCGGGACAAAAGAAGGCGGCAGGATGAAATCAATATCGTCCCCTTTTTGCCATCCGCCGAAAACCTTGCTGCCTGTTTTCGTGCCTTCTTTGCGGATCTTTTGAAATAAAGCAGAATCTATACAAGAAATGTTTTTCAGATATTTATCATCCTGCATTTTTCCATCCTTTCCGTTTACAGAGCGGGCAAATATCTGGCATCATTTTCTTGAATTCCTCAGACGCCGTAATAAGCGATTCTCCGGCTTGTTTTAACTGGGCCTTTATAGTTATATTATTTTCTAATAAAAGTTTAACCTGCGCTAAATGGCGGCGTTTGTCACGGTATTCTGAAAGTAATTGTAATCCAGTTTTTATCTTTTTGGAAATCACGGCCAAATCCGTCTTTTCAAGATGGTATAATTCGGAGGATTCATAAAGATAATCTTCGTGCAAGTTTTTAATTTTTTCAAGTCTACTCGCTTGTTGCTTATACGCCTGGATGTTTATGAGCGAAAGTTTGATTTTCGCTGAAATTTTGGCAACATCGATTTTCTCCAGTTCCTCAAGTTCTTCGTTAATTTGCTGCAAGTTCCAAAGGACGCGATGCATTAATTTTATTTTATTACGCAATACTGCTTCTTTTTCTGCCGCAGCTTGTAATTCAACTATACGCGATTCAAGATCCGGAATGAATTCCAGCGTTTTCAGTTCTTCGGTAATCCGCTCAATTTCTTTTTCGCAGGATACTTGTTCCCGACCAGCCTCCAGCACCTTGCCATTTGCGTATTTTTGGCTGGAATCAATCTTATCCAAGCCTGCTACTTCATTGAAAAAGCGACCACGGTCAGCGGCATTCTGCGAAAGCAGGAATGGCAATTCAACTTGCCGCTGGATATTGACGGAATTCAGATTGATTGCATTCGCAATTTCGTCCGGGATGTTAGATTTGAACGCTTCAAAAATCTGTTCCTTTTGTCCAGGTAATTGCAGAATGTATTGATTGATAGAATTGCCTCTGCGTCTGGAAACAATAGTACCATCACTGAATTCGCCAGTAACAGTTGTGATTGCTTTTTTATTTGCGAAAGTGGAACGGTAATCTTCGCCAGATGGCTTATTCTCAATCAGCAGATAGAGGGCACGCAGCACAGACGATTTTCCGGAATCAGACAGGCCAACGAAAACATTAACGCCAGGATGGAAATAAAACTTTGCAAATTCCCAGCTTTCAAAGTTTTCAAGTTTTAATGATTTAATCCACTTCATATACGTCCTTTTTAAATCCTGATAATTCGTGGTATTCTTGCAAAGCCTTTTGCATATCTGTATCTGGCGGTATGCAATACCCAATAGCAGATAGATTCAGATATATTTCACCGCAATCTTTACAATGGTAATAAGATGCGAGAGGCACGGCATCCCAGCCACTCCCGTAAATACGTTCTTCGATTTCGGACCTTGCATCACGGGAGCGTTCAAATTCTAAACATTCGTCACCAATGGCAATGAATTTGCCGCAGGATTTGCACCGTTTCCGCCTCGTCGGAAGATGCACCTGAAACCACTCTGGAACATTATAATACCAGACTGCATCGTTATCATAATCGTCATAATCGCACTCACAAGAAAGCATTTCAATATCCTTTTATTCTTATACTGATTTCACCGGAACTTTTACTAATTTTTTTAGGCGTTCTCTGGCATGAGTAAGGACGATCGGAATATCGAAATCTGTTTTTGAATCATCCCGCAGGCACGTAGCTTCTATATATCCTGAAAGCTGTTTCACTGTGAGCTTGTTGATGAATTGGATTTCCCGCTCGGTGGTCTGGATCATATACAGTGCTTTTATATGCTCCTTTTTACGATCATTTTGATTGCACCATTTTTGCTCAACTTTCGGATCTTTTATATTGCGTTTATTCTTTTCACAAAAAAATGGAGGTTTTTCTGGATCACCGTCTGCTGTTTGTAAGTGTTCGCAAGTTTCACAAATCATTTTAGAATTCCTTTTTGAATTAAAAGAGAATGCGTAATATATTCGGCCCACTCTTTTGTTTCGTATTTAACGATCTTTGGCAGCTTTCTTTTCGGGAACATTAACGGCCAGTATTTATATACGCGTTTTACATCAACTTTTGATAATTTCTTTTTCTTAATCTTCGGAATTGCCGATGGATGAACTGTATTCTGAACTGGTGGGTTTTCTAAATAATCGGCAAGACTCCTGAGAATGTCCGGTAATGATGCTATTTTATTGAGCCCGTACCGTTTGTACGTATTTGTTATTTTGCCTTCAAGCTGGTTGACATCCCGATGGATAACTCCTCTGATTAATCCCTTCCCATCAATCCCAGCCTCCTCTGTTTTTGTTTTGTGCAGATGATCAACGACTGCGTATTCAAATGGAAGTGGAAGTCCGGTAACAGCACATCGTCGCTTTTGGATACGCCATTGCTGCCTGCGGAATTCCTTGAGGTCTTTTTGTTTGATTTGGATTAATTCTGTATTCATCGTATTTTATAATACCGCGTGCAAGTGCGGAGTTCAGTGGGTTCATATATGTTTTTTAAATGAGGCATTGGTTCTTTTCCTTTCGTTTTCCGGCATACTTTATCTGCCCGAATAATAGCGCATACTTTTTCATTTTGGTATTGACGGCAATTCAGGTGGTTGTATTGAGGGCATTCTGGGAAAAGTTTACTCAATTTCGATTCCTTTTTAAGAGGTTGCTGGTGGCCTGAATCCACGGTTCAGGAACGAGAAAGGTTATTATTCGTTCAACCTTCATTTATTACGCACCAGCAAAGGTTTTACTTTTTGAAATGGGCAACGCTGACGGCCAGGAATTCCTTAAACTGCTTTGTCAACGTGCTGGTGAGCAGGCGCGCCCGTTTTGCTGCCGCTGCCACGCTGGTTGCTTTTCCCAGTTCCATCCCGAGCTAGCTCATATTCTCAACGACATCATCAATCAGTTTTTCCAAAACTTCCCCAGTTGCTGGTTCTGCTTTTACTGCTGCTTTCTTTGCCATAATGAAGCTCTCCTGCGTTCTTTCATAAATAAGGTTTTAATTTCTTCTTTCCTGTTCCTTGTCAAAAACGATTCCATTCCGAGTTCTTTACAGACATCAACGAATTCCGTTATCTTGAATACATTAGGCACCTCCTTTATTGGCTGGGTATCTTTAAATGGGAGAACCACTAATGCGTGATTCCGCTCAATAATGTCTTTTCCGTCAATTATCTTTTGGTGCATTTTATGTGTTTCTGGCAATGATCCTTTCAGGAAACGGATTGCTGTTGCTTCACCGACGCCTTGAATTCCTTTTACATTATCCGAAGTGCATCCTGCAATCTTCTTTACTTCCGTCCACAGGTTCGGAGTAATGCCGTATTCCTCAACGAAGCTGTTTCTGGTTATCATTTTGTTTTTCGATAAATTCAAAAAGTCGCAATAATGAAGCAATTGAAGCAGATCGTTATCAGCAGATGCAATGATAAGTTCCTGTTCGCTATTATCCATCACATATTTGGCAAGCAGGTCGTCCGCCTCGTACCCGACTTGCAGGTGGTTATTATTGAATCCGATCCTGGGTAGAATCTGCCTGCGGAGGCGTTTAAATTGGCTGAATGCAAATTCCCATTCCTCTTTTTCCCATTCAGTTAGATCCGGGCGGCGTTTCATTTTGTACTCGGGATATATTTCACGCCTCTTCGATTT
>DCVU01000101.1:14091-17637 GCA_002327415.1 Smithella sp. UBA2180 | reverse complement strand
ATTTAAAAATCGTTTACGAATATCGCCTTCGTTTCAGGAAAACACGGAATCAGGGTATTGCGTTGATTTTGTCGTCAAAGCTCCCAACTATTCCCCCGATGAATTAAAGATAATCACCAGTGCGCAGGAAGAAGTTATTATCATTCCCGAAGGTGATTTTTACAAAATCCATTTGCACACTCAAGACAAGGAAAAGGTACGGTCTCAAATTACCGGCTTGGGCAATGTGGTAAACTGGGAAGATGACAACCTCGCCTCTCAAATTGAAGAATTCAAACATTCCAATACCGGACCATTGCACATCATGACCGACGCCGCCGGTTCAGTGACAAATCAAGATGCGAAAAAATACGGCTTCACTCTTCTGAACAGTTATTTGACCATCGGTGAAAAATGCCTGCCGGAAACTTATTTTCATCCCGAAGATCTCTACAGTGCCATGAACAAGGAAGTGAAAGTAACCACTTCGCAGGCTTCCACTTATGAAAGAAATCAGTTTTATGAAAGCGCGCTGGAGCGGTTTGAAAAAGTTTTGTATCTGTGCGTGGGCTCCGCTTTCACCGGCAATTATCAGGAAGCGCTTGCGTGGAAAAAAGAACATGACAAGGACGACAGGCTTTTTATAATTGACACCGGAGCGGCATCCGGCAGACTGGGGACAATCGTGCTGGAAACCGCTCAACATCTTGCCCGGACAAACGATATTAAAAAAACTTTTGCTTTCGCCAAGAAAGCTGTGGAGAAATGTGAGGAATACGTGTTTCTCGATAAACTGCAATACTTGGCGGCAGGCGGCCGCCTCTCCAAAACCAGCGCTTTTTTAGGTGAAATGCTGAACATGAAACCGGTGATATCGCCTCTCCCCGAAGGAGCAAAAAAAGTCGGCACGGTCAAAAATCAGGAAGATCAGGTTAAGTTTGCCCTGACAAAACTTGCCGATTCACTCAAAAATGATTCCCGGGCATTGATAATGCTGGAGTATTCCAACAACAAAAACTGGGTGGAAAAAACTGTTCAAAAAGCTATTGCCGAAATTTATCCGGAAGCCGAAATTATTCTTCAGCCGTTGTCACTGACGTCGGGCGCGCATATGGGGCCGGGGACGTGGGGAATAGCTTTCCTTCCTGAGGCAACGACTCCGTAAAAAGTCCATCTGCTACGTTGCGCTTCATCCTTGAGGCGCTGCGGCGTATGAACATATACGCCTCACTTCCAAGGTTTTGCGCGCCTTGCATCTGAAGCTTTTTACGAAGCCGTTAAAGCATAATACTATTTAATAATTTTATTTTCTGTGATATTCGTAAATTATTAGTAAAATACGGGGGTAATGATGTGCGTAAACCACTTAATGAGTTTGGCGGATGGTTAAGTTTCTGTAGATTTTGTGTCATATTAAATTTCATTTTTATAATCAAAGACGTTGTGCTAGGTTCCATTGCACTCATAGCGAACCCGTTCATGCATATTACAAACATAAGCACACAAGATACTGCTTCTGCTTGAATAAGTGTCTTCGCGGAGGGAATTTTGATTTTCATTCAGGTTCAAATAATCACAATATTGAAAACCAGCGCTCCTGTTATTCCCACTCAGATTTCAAAGTTATTCATTGTTTGGCTAGTAATAGTCATTGCCATGTTTGGGATTACTTTGGCTATGAATTATTTCAACATGTTGCCCAGTTCATTCAACGACAAATTTAATATTAGAATTTTAGGGGGCTTAATTATGCCGCTTTCATGGCTGGCATACTATCGCTGGTCGAAAAGAGTAAAGGCGTATTATGGTGCCAACGCTTTTGAATAAAAAAAATCAGTTTGCTTTTGTCATTCCTGTTTACAATCACGCAGGGACTGTGGCGCAGGTTGTCAAGGACGCGCAGGACTTGCGTTATCCGATCTTTGTTGTTGACGATGGCTCAACCGACAACACTTTCGATCAGATTAAAGATATAGCAGGCATCCAAATCCTGCGGCATCCGCAGAATCAGGGCAAGGGCGCGGCAATTTTGACCGGCTTTGCCGCAGCTTCTGCCGTGGCCGACTGGGCGATAACAATTGATGCCGACGGACAGCACTACCCGGAAGACACAAGAAAACTTATCAAAGCTATTCCGAAAAAAACAAGGCCGATTGTTGTGGGAGCCAGAGCCGGCATGGCAGGCAAACATGTGCCGTGGACAAGCAGTTTCGGGAGGAAGTTTTCCAACTTCTGGGTGCGAACTTCCGGAGGACCGGCTATTTCTGATTCTCAAAGCGGATTTCGCATCTATCCCTTGCCTGAAGCTTTTAATTTAAAAACAAAGGCGCGGCGGTTTCAATTTGAAGTGGAAATTCTGGTGCAGGCCACCAGAGACGGCATACCGGTAATGGAAGCTCCGGTGCGCGTCAACTACAATCCCGAAGGAAAAAGAATTTCTCATTTTCGCCCCTTTGTGGATTTTCTGCGCAACTCCTCAACCTTCACCCGTTTAATTTTCACCAGGATATTCTTTCTAAAATAATTATGAACAAATATATTCCCCTCTTTTCTAAAGAGGGGTTAGGGGAGATTTTATTGAATTGCCCTGACTGAAAAATCCCCCTCTATCCCCCTTTACAAGGGGGAAGAAAAAAATGACAAACAAGGATTGCGATACCTTTTCTTCACGGCTTTTTGTCTTGCCAGCATTTGGGAAATATGTTTTATCACGGGTATAAAACCCCAAAAAGGCTGCGGTGTATTATACCCTCCGCTTTGCGGGATTGTTCGACTTACAAATTTCAATGTACTTCGTTTTTGAAATTTGAGTCTCACAATAAAATCAGCTTCAAATATCGACAAATAAACGGATTTAACTATTTATGTCCCCAGGTAAATATCAAATTAGATGGTCCATTGTTCTTATCGTTACCTTGATTGTGGCGGCTCTCTTCTTCTGGGAATCCAAAAACCTGAAAATCGAAACGGATATTCTGGAATCAATGCCGCACAACGATCCGGTGCTGGCCGACGCGCGCCAGATCATCAGGCATTTGCCGATGCAGGACAGGTTATTTATTGACTTGGAACAAACCTCTGCGGATCGTGACAAACTGGTTAGCACGGCAGTAACCATTTCGGAGAAACTTAGCAAAAGCAGCCTTTTCACCAAAGTCGGTATAGGAGATGACGCGAAGAACTTTCCGGAACTCATGGCGCATGTAAACGATAACCTGCCCGCGCTTTTGAGCACTGCCGATCTGGGACAGAAAATTGCGCCGCTTCTGTCGCCTGATAAAATCAGAGAAGCAATGGTGCAAAATCGGCAGTCGCTGGAACAGCTCGAAGGAATCGGCAAAAGCGAAATGATTGCCAAAGACCCGCTGGGTTTTTCCGGCGTTATTCTGGGGCAGATGTCCGCTCTGCTTCCAGCCAACAAAGCCCAGTTTTATCAGGGGCAGCTGATTTCCGAAGACGGGAGAAATGTCCTTATCATCGCCAGAATCAAAGGTTCGGGAACTGATACATCAACCGCCGCTAAAATTGAAAAACTCCTTGATGATTGCCGTAAAGAACTGGCAGCAA
>DCVU01000101.1:3049-14061 GCA_002327415.1 Smithella sp. UBA2180 | reverse complement strand
TTCGCTTTTCCCCGTCCGCTCATCGGCCTGCTGGCGCTTCTGCCTTCGACCGTGGGAGCGATTGCCGCCCTGTTTGTTTGTTCGTTTTTGTTCAAATCCATGTCCATGCTGGCTGTTGGTTTCGGCGGCGCGATTATGGCTTTTACTGTTGATCTGGGAATCGCGTATCTGCTTTTTCTGGATCAGCCCCAGACTACTTACGGCAAGAAGGTTGCGCGGGAGGTCTGGTCGGCGGAACTTCTAGCGGTACTGACAACAGTTGGCGCGTTTCTTTTACTGCTGATCAGCGATTTTAAAATTCTGGCGCAAATCGGCGTTTTTTCCGCTCTCGGAGTTACCTTTGCTCTTCTTTTTGTTCACTTTGTTTTTCCGAAAATATTTCCGGCAATGCCGCCGGCAGCAAAACCAAGCAATCCCCTTCTTTTCAATGCGATTAAGAAATTCGCCGCACCCGCGAATTGGAAATTGATTGCTGCTATTGTCTTTGGCCTAATTATGCTGTTTTTTGCCAAACCGGTATTTAATGTCGATATGAACACCATGAATTCCATGAGCAAAGAGACAATAAACGCCGACAAAAAAATGCAAAGTGTCTGGGGCAATCTTTCCGGCAAATGCTATGTTCTTCTCACGGCTCCAAACATTGCTCAATTGCAGAAAAATAATGACCAATTGATGAACTGGCTGGCAAGCGATGTGCGGCAGGAAAAGTTATCTCCTGCTTTTCTACCTTCCATCTTGTTTCCGTCTCAAGATACAGTCAAAGGCAATTTTGCGGCCTGGCGCGCTTTCTGGAATAAAGACCGATTAGCTGCTTTTAAGCGAGATATAAACGCGGCAGCCAAAGAAAACGGCTTCGCGCCCAATGCTTTTGAACCCTTCTGGAAAATAATGAATCAGGAAAATCCCGGTTTTTTTGAAATACCGGAAAAATATTTTGAAATGCTGGGGATTGCCACAAGCCCTACCGGTTTCACACAAATGAGCCTGCTTGCTGCCGGAAAAAATTATAACGCGGAAGATTTTTTCGGGCGGATTTCACAAAGCGGCCTGGCCAAAATATTTGACGGGGATTTGTTCAACAAAAGGCTGGGCGATTTTCTGAAAAATCTTTTTCTGGAAATCGCTATTATCATCAGCATCGGGATTGTGCTTGTTACTTTTTTATATTTTCTGGACTGGCAATTATCGCTCGCGGCGCTGGCACCGATTGTCTTCGCGCTTTGCGCCACTCTGGGCACGTTGAAAATTATCGGCCATCCGTTGGATATCCCCGGTATTATGCTGTGGATTGTCATTATGGGTATGGGAGATGATTATGCGTTTTACTATATCTGCCATTATCAGCGCAACTTTGACGAGAAACATCCGGCAATGCATACCATCAAACTGGCGATTTTTCTGGCGGCAGTTACCACATTAATCGGTTTCGGCGTGCTGGCGCTGGCCAATCACGCGCTTTTGAAGAGCATCGGAATAGTCTCATTTTTAGGAATCAGTTATTGTTTGATAGGGGTGTTCTTTATCCTTCCGGTTTTGATGAAAAAAATATTTGCACCGGTTCAATATCCTACGGGTGAAATCACGACTGGTTCGCGGGAACATTTGCGCCGGACAATTTTACGCTACCGTCATATGCCCGCTTATCCGCGCGTTTTCGCCCGCATGAAGATGATGATTGACCCGATGTTCAAAGAACTAGATAAGTATGTAAAAAATCCCCGCAGAATAATCGACATCGGCTGCGGTTTTGGAGTTCCCGCTACCTGGCTTCTGGAAATTTATCCGCAGGCCCAAGTTTTCGGTATCGAGCCGGATGAGGAGCGCGTGCTTATTGCCTCGCGTGTCATCGGCAATCGCGGCTCAGTTGTTGTTGGACGAGCGCCGGATTTGCCCGAAATTGAAGGGCTTGTTGATTACGTGCTCATGCTGGATATGCTGCATTTAATTGACGATAAGGAAGTTCAAATTGTTTTTCAACGGATTTATGGGAAAATGGAAACTGGTGGAACATTGCTCGTCCGGGCGACAATTCCTTCGGATAAAAGAAATCCCTGGAAGCGCTGGATAGAAATTGCCAGATTAAAAATTACCCGCGCGCCCAACAGATTCCGTCCTGAACAGGAAATTGTTGATTTTATGAAGCAGACGGGCTTTACCGTCAGCGTTTCCGCTTCCGACACCAAAGGTGTAGAGGAAAAATGGTTTGTGGGAAAAAAATAGGGACAAGTAGCAAGGGTTAAGGAAACTACCAATGTCATGCCGGACTTGATCCGGCATCCAGAAAGATTTTCCCGCCCCTGGTGGGCGGGAATTAAAGGGCGGGGGATTTAATAAGAATGGTTCACCCTCCTTTTAATTTCCTCCCATCGAGAGAGGAAAGATTATTAGTAATAGATTCCCGCCTGCGCGAGGAATGACAAAAAAAATGAAAAAACTGCCATATAAAATATTACTTTATTTAACGCGCAAACTGGGGTTGTGGTTTTTCCGCATATTCTCCTGGTTTATTGCGACCGGTTATTTTTTTCTTTTTCCTGTGCGCGTAGCGGATAGCCTGAAATTTTACGGAGCTCTTTTTCCCGCAAGAAACTTTTTCTATCATCTGGGGTGCGCGTGGCGTCAGTATCACAAATTTACCGACGTCTATATTCACCGTTTTATCCATTTCGATGAAGAAGATATCGAATATATCAAGGAAGGATGGAAATATCTGGAGGAGGCGGTGCAAAAAAAGACCGGCGCGATTTTAGTGATGTCGCACATCGGCAACTGGGAACTGGCCGCTCAAATGCTGAACAAAAAAGGCCTGCCGATTATGCTCTACCTGGGAGCAAAACACAAAGAGCAGCTCGAGCATATCCAGAAAGAGTCCATGGCCAAAAGCGGTATCAAAATCGTGGCGACATCCGAAGATGAAAAATCACCTTTTGCTTTAATCGAGGGAATCAATTTCTTACGCGAAGGCGGCATTGTTTCCATGACAGGTGACCGTCTCTGGGGCGAGCAAAGTTATGTTACCGTGAATTTCTTGGGTCATGAAGTCAATCTGCCTGATACGCCGCATTTATTCGCCTTGATGACCGGTGCGCCGCTGATGACTTTTTTTGTGTATCAGGAAGCCCTCGGGAAATATCATATCAAAGTTTCCAAGGGGCGGACGGTTGTTGCCGCCGCGCGCGCGGATAGAAAAAAAGCTGTGCAGGAATCGGCGCAGGCCTATGCTGAAGATCTGGCGGAATTTGCCCGCGCGCATCCCTTCGAGTGGAATCATTTCGAGCCATTTTTAGGCAAAAAAATCAATTAAGTGGTGCAAGTATCCCGCTCCGCTTCGCTTCGGGGATAATTCGACTAACGCTTCAAACTTCAGCCCAATTTGTCGGGATTCGTTTTCAGCGAGTCTCATTACTTTTTTACTTTTCGCTTTATTAATTTTAGTATAAGAAATACAGACAAATGAAAAAATCACCATGATTGGCAGGAGTTGCCCATGAAGGTAAATGAAGTTCCACAGGATGATGTATTCGATTATTCTGAAGGCATAAAAAAAGGTAATTACGCGCTGGATGATAAAGGGAAATATGTCATGGTGCCCAGCAAGGGCTGGGTGATAGATGAAATGATCAACAGAATGGCTTATGATGAATATAAGGCCAAAGAGGAAGAAACCAGAAAAGCGGTCCTTGCCGGCCGGAAAAGCCCGCTTGCTTATTATATGGAACTGCGGCAAATGACACCGGAGATTTTGGGGAAAACAGCGGGTATTGCCACATTCCGGGTCAAGAGGCATTTGCGTCCGGAAATATTTACCAAACTAAAGCCTTCCGTTCTGGAGGCTTACGCCAAAGCCCTCGCGATTACGACTGAAGAATTGATAACCGTGCCTAAAAATCCAAGAGAAAGGTAATCACTATTAATGACTACAGAATTAATAACTCAAGAAACGTTAGCCAATGGCAGGACTTATATCCATCGCACAGCCGCGCATTGCGAGACGGGAGTTACATGCGCGCTGTTTCGCGATAAAGGTTTGGAGATTTCCGAACCGATGATTTTCGGCATCGGCAGCGGTATTTTTTTCGGCCATCTGCCATTTATCAAACAGACAGGACTGCCCATAAGCACTTTCAGATCAATCCCGGGATTGGTTTTCAAAAAAGCAGCCAAGCGACTGGGCGCCAAGGTTTTTAGAAAACGTTTCCGCAATCAGCAAAAAGGCATGGACGAGTTGCGCCGTGTTATCCGGACCGGACAGATTGCCGCGGTGACAACCAACGTCTACTGGCTTTCGTTCTTCCCCAGACGCTATCGCTTTAATTTTAGCGGACACAACTTTATCGTCCTGTACGAGAATGAAAACGGCTTCCGGATAAGCGATCCGGCTTTGCTGGAATATACGACTGATTGTTCAACTGAAGACATGGAAAGGGCGCGTTTCGCGCGCGGACCGATGGAACCCCGCGGTTTGATGTATTATCCGATCTCCATCAATCCCCATCCCGACATCAGAAAGGCCTGCATCATCGGTATGCAGGACACCTGCAAGCAGATGCTCGGGATTCCCATACCGCTCTTTGGTGTAAAGGGAATGCGCCATGTTGCCCAAAAAGTTATTAAATGGCCGGAAAAGCTGGGCTATATCGAAGCCTGCCGGCAGTTGGCTCACATCTTGCGCTTGCAGGAAGAAATGGGCACGGGCGGTGCAGGATTCCGCTATATGTTCGCGGCATTTCTGCAGGAGGCGGGCGAACTTTTTGGTTCCAAAGAACTCAACGAACTATCCAATGAAATGACTGCCATCGGCGATATCTGGCGTGAATTTGCCGTGGTCTCCTCGCGCATCATCAAACAGAGAAAAACAAAATCCGAAGAGACATTCGAAAAAGCGGGCGGTTTGATGCTGATCTGCGCGGGCAGAGAAGAAGAACTTTTCAAAAACCTGCGGGATGTAGTGGGAAAGCTAAAAGCCTGAAGTAACATAACATTTTCTTCATCTGTTTTTGTCTGTTTTTTGTTACAATCAATGTAAGTTATCAGATTCTTTTAGGTGAAAAATCACTTTGCACCTTACTGAAATTAGTATAAGGAGAAAAACTTCAATACAATCAAAAGGAACCGGTCATGGAATTAGAAGATGAACTTTTTAATGATGGGTTGCCGAAAGCTTATTACAAGCAAAACGATAAAGGGCAATATGTTCTTGAGACAAACGCTCCCTGGGCGGAAAAAGTATCTGTAGCCCTGCTTATTTCCGGTAATCGCGCCAATCTCGAGGAAATCAGAAAAGCAGTGATTGCCGGTCAGAAAAGCCCTCTTTGTTATTATATAGAAATGCGGCAGCTGACCCCGAAGATGCTGGCCAAGGCAGCGGGTATAGCTGTATTTCGGGTCAAGAGGCATTTGCGTCCCGAGATATTTGCCAAACTTAAACCATCTGTTTTAAATCGTTACACAAAGGCTCTAAGGGTCACATTGGAAGAATTAAAAACCGTGCCGAATATCTAAAATTCCCTTAGCTTCGCATATGGGATAATTCGGCTTGCAAACTTCAATACGCCTATAGTGACCCTATAGTGCCCTTTAGGGTATTTAGGTTATTCACTTTTGAAGTTTGGACCTCATTAAAGGAAGGATGCTATTTTTTTATGACTACAGAACTCGCAGCCAATGGTAAACCATTTGTCCATCAGCAAGCCGCACATTGTGAGACAGGTGTTACATCCGCCCTGTTTCGCCATCAGGGTGTGGATATTTCCGAACCGATGATTTTCGGTATTGGCAGCGGCATTTTTTTCGGCTATCTGCCGTTTATAAAACTTTCACATTTGCCGATTACTGCTTTTCGGTCTAAACCCGGGTCGGTCTTTCGCAAGGCGGCCAAAAGGCTTGGCGCTGATTTTGTGATCAAGACTTTTCGCAATCCTCAACAAGGCATGGACGAACTAAGACAGCTGCTTAAAACCGGAAAGATTGTCGGTTTGGCCACTAATCTTTACTGGCTTCCCTATGTATCCGAACGTCACCGCCATAATTTTAGCGGACACAACATCATTGTTTTGCGTGAGACCGAAAGCGGTTTTCGCATCTGCGACCCGACATTTGCTATGGTAGATTGCACGGCGGATGGCCTGCAGCAGGCACGTTTCGTACCTGGTCCTTTGAACCCCCGCGGTTATATGTACTATACCAAATCCATTAATCCCCATCCTGATCTGCGGGGAGCGTGCATCAAGGGAATGAAGGATTCCTGCAACGCCATGTTGAAAATCCCCCTGCCGATTTTTGGTGTTCGGGGTATTCGTTTTTTAGCAAAAAAAGTCGTTAAAAGTCCTGACAAACTCGGTTTTCAAGAAGCCTGTCGTAATCTTGCCGGTTTAGTCCGATGGGTGGAAGAGACTGGCACGGGTGGCGCCGGATTCCGTTACATGTATGCCGCCTTTATTCATGAAGCCGCCGAACTGTTCGGTTCAGCCGAACTTGCCAATCTGGCAGAAGAGATGGATGCCATTGGCAACAACTGGCGCGAGTTTTCCGTGATATCCGCACGTATCATAAAGAAAAGAGGCAAAGAGGAAGCGACATTTGCCAAAGCGGGAGAAGCAATGCTGAACTGCGCGAACCGGGAAGAAGCATTTTTCAACAATCTGCAAAAAGTCATCAGGAAAATCAAAACATGAAGGCTCTGGATATTTCCGGAATAACTTTTTCCTATAATTCGCCGGTTGATAAATCGGCAGAAGTAGTTGAGCATGCTCTGCATAATTTCTCCATGTCGGTAGATAAGGGAAAGATTCACGCGCTTCTGGGACCGAACGGCGCGGGAAAGACCACTTTGATGAAAATTATCACCGGAGTGTTAAGAGGTTATTCGGGAGATGTTGTTATTCTGGGGAATAAAATGCCTGACAACAGGGCTCTCTTGTCCATCGGTTGCGCGCCTCAAACTATCTCACTTTATATGACGCTTACCGCCCGCGAGAATCTTCGTTTTTTCGGCTCGATGGCTAATCTCTCCGATGAACAGATAGCTAAAAGATCGGATGAAGTACTTGCTCAGACAGGGCTTACCGACCATGCCAAAAAGCTGGTCGCAACTTATTCGGGCGGAATGCAAAGACGCTTGAATCTGGCCGTGGCACTGCTGCATTCGCCTACATTGTTGCTGCTCGATGAACCGACTGTGGGCGTCGATCCGCAAAGCCGCCATCATATTTATGAAACATTAATCAGTCTTAATGCGGCGGGCATGACTATTTTGCTATCCACGCACATGATGGGGGAAGCCGCACGCCTGTGTTCGAATGTGACATTGGCAGACAGGGGTGAGATAGTTTTCGATGGATCAATGTCCGCGATAGACAATCTGGAAAAATTTTTCCTCGAAAAGACGGGGAGAGGATTGCGTGATGCTTAAAAGGCAACTGACGGAATTTGTCAAAAAAGAAATGCTGATCATGCTTCGCGATAAGCAGACGATCCTGCTTCTTTTCCTTATGCCGCTGGCCTTGATTTTTTTTATGACGCTGGCGCTCAAGGGTGTGTATACGGATAAAATATTGGAAAGGCAAATTTCACTGGTCATAGAAAACGAAAGCAAATCACCCAAAGCGAACCTGCTTGAAAATAAAATCCAGTCCCATAAACTGATTAAAAGAGTTGATCTGCCGCAGGGCATGGATAAAGACCGCATTTTCGAATATGGCAGGGCGGAGGCTCTTGTGATCATTCCCAAAGGTTTCGATGAAGGAGCCAAACCTGTTGAAATTTATTTTGATCCTGTGCTTGATACCGGCTACAAAATAGCCTTCCGTTCTCTAATGACCAGTTTGACCGTGGAAGTTGTCATGGGCATAGATAACCTGGATACTGTGGTTGCCGGTTTAGTGGTTGAGAAAACAAAACAAAACAGGGATATTCCCAGTCCTCTGCAGCAAACTGTCCCGGCTTACGCGATATTCGCGATGTTTTTTATTGCCATTCCCATGTCGATAAGTTTTTTAAAGGAAAAAAATGACGGCACGCTTCAGCGTCTTTTTACATATGCGGTAAGCGCAAATTCAGTTGCACTGGGGAAAATAATTCCCTATTATATAATTAATATTGTCCAGTTTCTTTTAATGCTGTTTGTTGGTGTTTTTATCGCGCCATACATTGTCGGCTCAGCTTTTCAAACAGGAAATCATTTCTGGTATCTGGTTCCGGTTACTCTGATTGTTGCGGCCGCTACAACCGGATTCGGAGTGCTGGTGGCGGCGCTGGCAAAAACGCCCGAGCAGTCTTCAACCCTGGCAGCGACTGGCGCTATATTGATGGGCGTACTTGGCGGCATTATGGTACCGTATTTTGTCATGCCGCTGGTAATGAAAAAACTGGCGATGATATCACCCATGTACTGGGCGCATCAGGCTTATCTGGATGTTTTTTTGCGCGACGCGGATTTTAGCATTATATTGCCGAAACTGGCCGTCTTATCGCTTTTCGCGCTGGCTTGTTTCTTTATAGCGGGAAGGAGAATTAAATGGATGTAAACGAGAAATTAAAAGAGTTGAATGTATCATCAAAGGAAGAATTGATTTTCAAGATCAAAGAGATGATTATCCGGGCTTGTGAAATTACGGACGTGAAGCCGGAAGATGTACCCACCGATGTTCCCTTTATCGGCGGTCCCGGACCCTTGATACTGGACAGCCTCGACGCCATGGAGATCGCCATGGAAATAAGATATGAGTTCGGCGTGGAATTAAAGAACGCCTCGACGGCGGCCAAAGCGATGCAGTCGTTTGATACACTGGCCGATTTTATCATTGAAGCGCCAAAGGTTAAAAGATGACCCATGGAGATATTTATGTACGCGGCTGGGGAGCCGTAACAACTCTGGGCTGGAACGCTCCTGATTCGGCACGTAATTTGATAGCGGGGATCGCACCGCCGGCTGTGGCGGGTAAATCCTCGCATTTAATCAACCCTGAATATAAGGCTTTTGAAGTTTCTCATTCCGGCAACCCTCTGGATAAATCCATGGCCATGCTGGAGCGCGCGCTTAACGAAGCTTTTGCGCGCGCCGGGCTATCCAAGGAGGAAATCGCCGAATCCAGCGTGCTGGTGGGAACAACGGGCGGTCTTTTTATCCGCAATGAATATGAATTTACCGAAGCAATCCGCAAAAATCCCGATAAGGAATCACCGGCCATTTCGTGCCGCAATCGGGGTCCCGGTGAAGTGGCCGATTTAATCGTCAATAAATACGGCATCAGAGGCATGGCGCTGACCTTCAGCATGGCCTGTGTTTCCAGCTCGCACGCGTTGGTGGTCGCCGCCGATCTTATTCATCGAAAAAAAATTAAAAGGGCGATCGTTGTCGGCTTTGAACCGCTTCTGAACATGACGCTGCATGGCTTTGCCAGCCTGCTTCTTTTTGATTACGATCAATGCCGGCCGTTTTGTATGAGGCGCGCCGGTATGCAGATCGGCGAAGCGGCCGCTGTTGTGATTTTGGAAGCGGACAAAACATCTTCCGCGAAATATAAATTTGCCGGCGGCTACCAATACAACGACATCAAAAGCATGACTTCCGCGGGCATTGATGGAGTAACTGTCAGCGAAGTTGTGCAGCAAACCTTGACATCAGCGCGGGTGTCTACCGCTGATGTTGTAGCCATCAAGGCCCACGGCACAGGCACAAGAGATAACGATCTATCCGAGGGCAGAGGCTTGGTCAAGCTCTTTGGAGAAAAACTTCCTCCTGTGGTTTCCCTCAAAGGCGCTATCGGCCACACGCTGGGCGCAGCAGGCGCTGTGGAAACAGCCACATGGCTTTCCTGCTGTGAAGAAGGATTCATACCGCAAAGTTTTGGTTTTTCGGAAATTGATCCGGAAATTGGTTTTGCGCCTTCGCAGACAAACATAGAAGCGCGTAGCGGCGCTTACCTGTTTACTTTTTTCGGCTTCGGCGGAACATGCACGAGTTATTTGATCATCAAGGAGTAATAACAAATTGTCTTCGGTATTAGATAAAAAGAAATTTAATACAGCCATGCCGGTGATCGCGGCAAGTTATATCGGTCCGGCTCTTACGCCTAATCGTGACACAATTTGGGAAGAAGGCAAATTACCGCTGAATACCGACGGACTGGTCAACGAAGTCATGGGACAGCCGATGCGGCGCGCCGGAAGATTCATCAAGATGGTTGCCTGCGGTGGGCTGGCCTGTCTGCAAAAAGTATCGCTTGATTATCTGAAAGGAAAAAAAACGGGAATATTTTTGGCGACGGGATTGGGCAATGTTGACGAAATAATGCCTTTCATTACGGAAGTGTTCAAACACGGCGGCGGATTTCCCAGCCCCAATCAGTTTGCTAATTCGGTCAGCAATGCCGCCGCATTTGTTCTGGCAAAAATTTGCGAAGTTACGGGAACAGTCCTGACCATCTCTCAGGAAGAATTATCCTTTGAGTCGGCTCTCTGGCTAGCGCAAAGCTATTTGGAAAGCGGGGAAATAGAATTGGCCTTGGTCGGCGGCTGCGATATTTTCACGCCCACGGTTGAGGAATACCGCGAGCGCGTAAACTTAACGCCTGAGAACTCCCGTCTTATGCCTATGGGTGAAGGCAGTTCCTGGCTTTTGCTGGGCAACGGTGATGGACAAAAAATAGGTGATATTCTGGCGGTTGATTTCGGCAACCAAATAATTCCGTCTGAAGAATTATCCGCGAGCGAAAATATTTTAAGGCGAAGCGAACAGATTATGTCCGCTTTGTCTATTCAGGAAAACGCCGGACGAGAGCAAAATCGAATTCTATTGCCCGGTTTCCGCGTGAATAAAATAGAAACGGGGCTCTGGAAACGTGAAGGGTGGCAAGTAGAAGATTATCTGCCCTGCTGCGGCATACATTCAACGGCTGCCGCGTTCGGCATAGCACGCGCCCTGCGGGAAAAGCCATCCGCTCTTTTTGCTCATTACAACTGTCATGCTTCGGGCAAACAAGTTCTTGTTCTTGCATCGACAGAATAAA
>DCVU01000101.1:2181-2984 GCA_002327415.1 Smithella sp. UBA2180 | reverse complement strand
CGCATCGTTCTTGTTCATCCGCGGGGATTCAACTGGTTTCCCGGCAAGCGCGATATCACCGACATTGCCAACCGCATGGTACCACAGGGCCTGCTTTCCATTGCCGCTTATTTAGCACAGAAAGGGCATGATGTTTTTGTTTACGATTGCCTCGGACCGGGCGCTCCGACAGATTTACAAAAACAGGCGCGAGCAATTTTATCTTATCAACCGCATATTGTCGGAATCTCAGCAACGACATCTTCATTCCCCGATGCCGCCGATCTAGCAGAAATAATCAAAGGCCAATCGCCCAACACTATGACGGTATGCGGTGGAGTCCATGTATCAGCATTGCAGGGAAAGCTTCTGCAAGACTATCCGGCTTTTGATTTTCTTATTGCCGGAGAGGGTGAATTAACGATGGCCGAACTGGCCGCAGGTCTTAGTCCGTCTGAAATTAAAGGTTTGATCTGGCGCCGGCAAATGGAAGTTGTTACCAACGATCTGCGTCCACAAATAACCGATTTGGACAGTCTGCCCTTTCCCGCCTACGAAAAACTCAAAGGGTTTCCCCGCGATTACCACCTGCCGTTATTCAGTTATATCAATACGCCCGGCGCGACGATGATCACTTCGCGCGGCTGCATGTTTCAATGTTCTTATTGCGACCGTTCCGTTTTTAAAAAAGGTTTTCGTTACAATTCCGCCGATTACATTTACGAACACATGAAACATTTACGAAAAAAATTTGATGTGCGGCACATCAATATTTACGACGATTTGTTTACCACCAACCGCCAGCGGATAGTCGAACTTTGCGA
>DCVU01000101.1:0-2145 GCA_002327415.1 Smithella sp. UBA2180 | reverse complement strand
AAATCAGACGTATCGCTGGATGCTGTTCGCGATACTGTCTTAAGGATTAAAAAAGCAGATTTACGCGCCAAAGGACTTTTTATGATGGGGCTGCCGGGCGAAACGGAAGAGTCAATCAAACGCACATCCGACTTCATCATTTCGCTGGGATTAGATGATATGAACATGGCTAAATTCACACCATTTCCCGGCGCGCCTCTTTGGAACACAATAAAAGAAGAAGGAACTTTTAATGAAGACTGGCGGCTGATGAACTGCCTGAATTTTGTTTTTGTGCCCAAAGGGATTGCTTCCAGGGAACGGCTCGATCAACTATACAACGAACATGTAAAGCGTTTTTATTCCGACAAAGAGTGGCGCAAAAAGTTTCGCAAGCGCATCTGGCAACATCGCAAAAGCCTTATGTACTTACTTCGTCATCTGCCGGCATTCTGGTCGGCTAAAAATCAGTTCGAACCGGAAAAATAACGGCTGTTAGTTCAAACGCAACAAGAAGTCTTGATGATTGACAGCCCCAGGAAAGCATGTTAAATCGCGACCGACAACTTCTATAAACGGCTGCCCCTGTAGCTCAGTAGGATAGAGCGACAGATTCCTAATCTGTGGGCCGCGTGTTCGACTCACGCCAGGGGCACCAATTATTCCTTTGCACCAGCTTTCTCCAGTATCCCGATAATATCTTTTTTGTCCTTCAACGTGATGTGTTTATCGGTGAAACAACTGTTTCTAAAAGATTTAAATGGCAAAGTTATCCGCTCTATTGTAGAAAAATGACGTTATGAATACCAAGACTGGCAAAAAGAACAAGACATGGATTGTGTATATTCTGCGTTGTTCCGACGAAAGTCTGTACACAGGCATAAGCAATAACATGGAGAGGCGTTTTGCCGCTCATACCCAGGGAAAGGCGGCAAAATATACACGCTCCCGAAGACCTGTGGAATTATTAACAACCAGCGCAAAAATGGAAAAAATTGAAGCAATGCGTTTGGAATTAAAGATTAAAAGCCTGCCCAAAGAAAATAAACTGGCGGCGCTGAACAAACATGCCGAGAAAAAATCAAAAGCTGTTATTCGCGTTACCGAAAGAAATCCTTTCCGTAAAGAAACTTTGAAAGCCATCGCTGCTCTCTGGCAGATACAACTGAAAAAAATTCATAAAAATATGACCATCCAGGGAAGCCCGGAGCGTTCTGTCTTTCGCATTGTTCTGGAAGATGAAAACGGTAAAATTTTTATACTGGAGCAAATCCCGCCGAAATCTCTGGAAAACAAAAAACGAATAGCCGCGATTCTCGATTTTTTAGCAAAGAAAAATTTGGCAAGAGTTCAGCCTTATCTGGCCTCGGGAAAAGGCGAGTTTGTCATCGAGCACAAAAATAATTTCTGGCAAATGATTCCTTTTGTGCGGGGCGTCGCGCTTGACCGCGGAAAATACATGTATGATAAATGGCGCGGCCCGGCACTGGCCGAATTCTTGATTAATTTACGCCGTAAATCTAAAAGTCTTCCTTTTCAAAATCCGCGCAATGTGTTTTCTCTTAAAGATTACATATATAAATTAATCCGCGAAATTAACCTTTATAACAAAGACATCAAAGACGAAATTCAAAACGTTGCCGCATTCCTGGAAAAAGATTTTATGCCCGCGTATGAAAAAATGCCTGTGGTTTTTTGCCACGGCGATTATCATCCACTGAATGTTATCTGGTCCGCCGCCGATATTAGATGCGTGATCGACTGGGAATTTTGCGGCTATAAAAGTGATCTCTACGACGCGGCCAATTTAATCGGCTGTATCGGAGTGGAAGATCCGCAAAGTCTCACCGGCGATCTCGTTAAATGTTTTATTGCCGACATGAAAAAGGCAAAAATTATTTCCAAAACAAGCTGGATGTATTTATTGGAATTTATTGTCGCGCTTCGTTTTGCCTGGCTTTCCGGATGGCTGCGCCGCGAGGATACGGAAATGATATCTTTGGAATTGGATTATATGCGACTTTTGATTGACAATAAAAATATTTTGCAAAAAGCGTGGCTGTGATAAAGAGGAGCAAAATTTCACAGGTAATACGCTTTTCACAAAAGAGAAAGTTTTTATCAAAAGTTAGAGAGAGGCTAAACAGAATGGATTACCATCAGGGC
>DCVU01000117.1:725-3168 GCA_002327415.1 Smithella sp. UBA2180 | reverse complement strand
CGATATTCGTAAACGATTTTTAAATGTTTCCGTGACGGAGCGGCAATTATCAGGGATACCGGCAAGCGCGTAAAAAAATCCTTCAAAAAAGATGTACATTCCCAGAGCGCCCGCATCAACTACTCCCGCGTCTTTCAACCGCGGCAGTTGCTCATTAGTTGCATGAACTGCTTTTTCCAAACCGGCGATTATTTTATCAGCAGTTTCTTTATCTATATTTATTATTCCCGGCAAGGCTTCCAAAAGGGCGTCAAAAAGGCTCAGCATCGTGCCCGGACGCGGATTGCTCAAAGCCTGCCAGGCTTTGGCAGTTCCTTCTTTGGCGCGGTCCGCAAGTTCAGAGATACTCTCCATGGCGCAAAAAGCGGAAAAGAACTGAGAAGCGATATTGCCGGAATTGCCGCGCGCCGACAGCAGTAGCTGATGAATAATTTTTTCTTTCGGCTGGCCGGCATTGCGCAAGGGGAAAAGACTTACGGATAGGTTTCTTCCTGTATCTCCGTCGGCAACCGGGAATACATTGATGGAATCGAGAAGATCAGCCCGGGCGACAAGACGCTCCAGGCCGGCAATAAATGATTTTTGTAAAACTTCGTCCATTTAGAAACCAAAAGCGTTGCGTATTTCTTCCGGAACACTGAAGATAGTTTCCATCTCCGGAACCTTCACCGTCACCTGTTCCGTGCGGCCGCGTGCGCAAATCTTGCCGTCGTCCGCTTTGCGAATTTCAAAATCAACAACCAGTTTAACGTGAGCGTCCACAAGCGTTGCCTTGCAGATAATTTCATCACGGTGACGCAAGGGGAGAATATGCTTGGTCGAAGTTTTGATAATGGGAAAGATCAATTGCTGCGTTTCATAAAAGGAGTAAAGATCAATGCCGTTATTTTCGAAAAGCGCCGCGCGTGCGATTTCAAAATAGTTCAAATAGTTGGCGTGCCAGACTATTTGCATCGGGTCGAGATCGAAAAACGGGATTTTTATTTTTACTTCAAAACTTTTTTGTTTTTCTTTCATGGCTTTATCTTAAAAAAATCGGAATATTTAATCGCTTCGCAAACATTTTCAATATCTTTGTCCATTGCCCTGTCTTCTAAAACAGGCGCGCTAACTGACCTGATTTTCCCCATGATGGCGGCCAGCAGAGGTCTTGCTTCGATATTGTTTCTGATGTCGCAGGCCTGTGCCGCGGCCAGAAGATGGATGGCTACAACGCGTTCCGTTAACGTGCATATTCTTTCAGCGTCGCGCGCCGAAATTGTTCCCATGCTGACCTTGTCCTGATTATGAGATTCCGTGGAGCGTGAGAAAGAAGCCGCCGGCATTGTTAATTTCAGAGCTTCCGCAGTCAGCGCGGATGATGAAATGGACATGGCCTTGAAGCCGTGACGCAATCCCTTTTCGTTAGGTGGCTTTCTGACCAGATCGCCGGGAAGCCCTCGGTTTAAACTCGGACTGACCAGAAGCATTATCTGGCGGTCGCACATATCGGCAACAGAAGCCAGCGCGGCTTTCAAGCCGTCCATGGCAAAAGCAATATGCCCGCCGTAAAAATTGCCGCCCATCAGAACTTCGCCGGTCGCGGGATTAAAAATTGGATTATCGTTGGAGCTGTTGGCTTCAATCTCCACCCATTTTTTTATCCAGTCGAGACTGTCATATAGAACTCCGGCTACCTGCGGCGAACAACGCAGAGAATAAGGATCCTGCAGAGTTTCCAGAGAATCGTCCTCCAACTGCCGCGACGACACTTTTGTTGTTTTCAAGAGACGTATAATTTGCGCGGCTACAAAAGTCTGACCGGGGAATGGTTTCGCTTCGGAAATTACCGGGTGATAATGATTAGCATTTCCCTTAAGTGCGTGAATGGAGAGCGCTGTGGCGTAAATCGTGGCGGATAAAATTCGCAAGGCTCTCTCGATATCTAGAACCGCTATACCCGTCATTGTAGTTGTGCCGTTGACCATGGCCAACGGCTCTTTGGGACGATAATGATATGGTTTTATTCCAGCCTTCTTCAGGGCTTTTGCCGCAGGCATGATTTTCCCCTGATAAAAAACCTCGCGTTCACCCATCAGGCAGGCACCGATATAGGACATCGGTGTCAAATCACCGGATGCGCCGACCGAGCCTTCGCAGGGAACAATCGGAGTTATGCCGTTATTCAGGAAATCCGCGAGTTGCTGAAGCAAAGCAATGGATACCCCTGAATAACCGCGTGCCAGGCAAATAATGCGGCACAACATTGCCGCCCTTGTTTCCTCGATGCCGATGGGGTCTCCCGTACCGCAGCCGTGAAAAGTAAAAATATTGACACCGTTTTTCAAGGCAATATCCAATGGCATGCGCTTGCCGCATGATTTACCATAACCGGTTGTTACTCCGTACACAGGAATTCCTTTACGCATGGATTCCATAAGAAATTTTTGAGTTTTTTCCATCT
>DCVU01000117.1:0-667 GCA_002327415.1 Smithella sp. UBA2180 | reverse complement strand
TTCCGTCCGCTTTTTCTTTATCCACCACATTTTTCAACATCTTGAACATTTTATAATTTTGAGGTTCTTCCTCGTAAAATTTATCCCACGCGTAATAATAAAGCGACTGCAGTTCATCCGGAGTCAATAATTTAGGCTGAAAAACAACTTTTCCGCAAGTATAATCATTCCAGTCGTAAGAAAAAATTCGTCCCGCATTATGCAAATCATCAAAAGTGCGTGTATGCGGGAAAGGAGTAAGCACGGTGAATTCCGCCATGTCCAGATCAATCTCCAGCAGAAAATCAACCAGCTTTTTTATATAATTTTCGTCATGATAATCAAGTCCCAGTAAAATGCTGCCTTCCACGGCAATGCCGTAGTCGTGATAGCGCTTGACACGGTCGCGGATGAAATCGGAAGAATCAAAAATTGCCTGATAAACAAACCACGCGCCGGCCTGCGCGGCCAAATCCAGTACCTTGTCGTCATTTTCAATAGGATGACAACACCATTTCTTTTTTAAAGGAATCATTTCTTTGAATAAGTCCATTTCCCATTGTTTGTCCTGAGCCAGCGAATTATCGACGAGGAAAAGCCTGTTGTTTTTAATACTGGACAGCTCTTCAACAACTTTATCCAGTGGACGGGGACGGAATTTTTTGCCGCCCAGAAATCTCACTGCGCA
>DCVU01000069.1 GCA_002327415.1 Smithella sp. UBA2180 | reverse complement strand
CTTGCGTTTTATTGAACATTTTTCCGCGCAAGCTGGTGTTAGTTCCGCAACTGCCGCGGGAAAAGTTCTTACTCCGCGGGGGAAAATCGCTGACGCGATAATGAACGGAGACAGGGATAATATTTTATCTTTTATAGAAAACGTTCTTTCCGAAGGTGATTCAGCTCGAGATTTGGTGGATAAGATAATGATTCCATCCATCGTTCAGGTGGGCGATTTATACGAGAAGAAAATTTACTTTTTGCCGCAGCTCATGGCCGCAGCGGAAACAATGAAAAAGGCCCTAGAGTTTCTGGAGCCGCTCTTAAAGCAAGATGCTGCTGGAAACAAAGGCAAAATAATACTGGCAACGGTGCAAGGCGATATTCACGATATCGGGAAAAACATCGTCGCCTTGCTTTTGAGAAATTATGGTTATGATGTCATTGATATGGGTAAAGACGTCCCCGCGGAAGATATCATTAAAAAAGCAAAAGATAAAAATCCTGATGTAATCGCCCTTTCCGCGTTGATGACCACAACGATGGTAAATATGAAAGATGTGATAATACTGGCTCGGGCAAAGGGAATCCAAAAGCCATTTATGGTCGGCGGCGCGGTAGTTACCGAAGCTTACGCAAAGTCTATCGGCGCGTCTTTTGCCAAAGACGGCGTGGAAGCCGTCAGAGTAGTGGAAAAATTAATAAAAAGATAAAAGTTTTTGCCCAATGGAATTTATAAAACCGAAAAATCAAGGGTATGAAACCCCAAAGCAAGTTTTGGAAACAGATTCGAAAGCTCGCTGTGGAGTATTAAACCCTCCGCTTCGCGGGATTGTTCAACTTACAAATTCCGCTGCGCTGCGCTTTCGGAATTGGAGTTTCAACAATAAAATAACAGCGCCCATTTGCTTCTCCCTGCTGATTCACTTTGCTGTGGCAGCGCTTTTAGTCTTTGGTTTATCCGGCAAATTTATCTCCCCTCCAAAGTTAAACGGAATAAATTTGGTATGGATCTCTCTGGATAATAAAAGCCAAAGTAGCGGCGTTGTCATTCAAAAGAGCAGCATTGAGCAGCCATCACCCCTAGCGGAAAGAGCGGCATCAAAACCGGAAGCTTCTCAAGGATTTGCAACATCAGCAAAAACAATGATAAAGGAATTGACCAATACGGTTACATTGGCAAAATACGATGTATCCGGCAGGAGTGTTAAAGAACCGTCTCAGAATATAAACGGCCATAGTGCAAAACAAATTGCGGGCGATACATCTAATTTGAATACTGTAATTGCCTATCCTTTATATAAAGAAAACTCACCGCCTGTTTATCCGGCCATAGCGCGCGTTCGCGGTTATGAGGGCGTTGTTCTGGTATCCGCGGAAGTTTTGCCGGACGGCCGTGTAGGGAGTATGAAAATCAGGAAATCGTCCGGATACACCATTCTGGATCAATCGGCAATCGAAGCGGTAAGACCATGGAAATTTGAACCGGCAAAAAAAGCGGGCAGTCCCCTTACAGTTTGGGTTGATCTGCCCATAAAATTCGTTCTGCATAGTGAAAATTCCCAATCATAAATTTGGATCAAGGGGAGAAAAATGACAATTGACAATATGAAAGAAAGGCTGAGCGAAATAATTCTCGAGCGATCTTTTAAATACAGCGAAAACCCGCCTTTTACACTCGCGTCCGGAAGAAAAAGCAATTATTATTTCAATTGCAAACCGACCACGCTTGATCCCGAGGGCATGAATCTTATCGGCGCTATCGTTTTTGATATGCTCAAAGACACCGACATTACCGCGGCAGGAGGACTAACTCTGGGCGCTGATCCGATAGCCAACGCGCTTTCCGTAATATCATACCAGAAAGGAAAACCGATAAAATCTTTTATTGTACGCAAAGACATTAAAGATCACGGAACCAAAAGCGTTATTGAAGGCAACGTCCGGCAAGGAGAAAAAGTCGCCATAATAGACGATGTCATTACGACAGGTGCCTCCACTATTACCGCTATAGAGCAGGCGCGTAAAGAAGGGCTGAACGTCGAACTGGTTATTACGCTTATTGACCGGGAAGAAGGAGGCAAAGAAAATATCCTTCAACATATTGATAATATAAAAACCATCCTGAGCAGAACCGAAATAATGAAACTCCGTGCAAAAAAAAATAATGGCAGGTAAGGTGTATGACAAAAAAAATACTATTTTTAATATTATTGCTTCTGGCCGGATGCAATGCCGCGATAAATATGAATGGGAAAGTTGCCGGTATAAGTTCCGGACGCTTTGTTTATCAGGATGGTAATCTTATAAGCAACTATAAAGCCGACATTGAATTAGTATGGAAGGCCTGTGAAAAATCAGTAACTGAATTAAAGGCGGCAGATATTCAAAAAGAACGCAAAATTTCTTCGGGAATTATCAAGTCCGTCATTCAAGATGAAAAAGTAACCATCAAAGTGGAATATGTAGATAAAGATTTAACTTCCGTTTCCGTCTTCGTCGGAGTAGTGGGCAACAACATGGCTGCTCAGCTTATCCACGATAAAATAATCGCTAACTTAGCAAAACATTAACTTTTCCTGACCAGCAGCAAACCTTTAAGATAGCGTCCTTCCGGATGTCCCAGCAGAACTGGATGATCCGGACCAACTTCCAATCTGGCCAGCAGTTGCAGATCCGCTCCGGCATCCCGCGCCGCTCCCAGAACAATCTTATAAAAAAGATCTTCTTCAATGAAATTGGAGCAGGAAAAAGTAGCTAACATGCCACCCGTCGTAAGATGTTTGATCGCCTGCATGTTAATTTCCTTATAGCCTCGTGTGGCTTTGGCTACATCTCTTTTATTTTTGGCAAATGCCGGAGGATCAAGAATAATCATATTGAAGTTTTCTTGCATATTGCGCAAATAAGTAAAAACATCAGCTTCTATTACCGGATGGTTTTCAGGGGAAAACCAGTTGAGATGTAAATTCTTTCTAGCGGCGATACAGGCCTGTTTGGATATATCCAGAGAAACGACCCGCTTTGCTCCTCCTTCAGCACAATAAACAGAAAAAGCGGCCGTATAGGAGAAGCAATTCAATACCTGGGCATCGCGGCTCAATCCCCCTATCTTTTCCCTGTTTATCCGCTGGTCGAGGAAGAATCCTGTCTTTTGGCCGGAGACAACATCAACTTCAAATTTCAGGCCGTTTTCCATTATCTCCACGGCCTCACATTTATCTTCTCCGAACACAACACCTCTTTTATTTTCCAGTCCCTCTAATGTGCGTGACCGGCTGTCACTTTGCTCATAAATATGTCTTGGTTTTAACTGAGAAACAAGGGCGTTTAAAACGTGACTCTTTTGTTTTTCCATTCCGGCGGTAGCGATGGAAAAAACCAGCGTTGCATTATAGACATCAACAATCAGTCCGGGGAATCCATCGCCTTCGGCATTAATCAGACGATAAGCGTTTGTTTGCCCACCAATAATCTTTTGCCGCAATTTATATGCGGAATGCAAGCGAGATTGCCAAAAATACTGAGAAATATTTTCTTCACATTTTCTCGTTAAAACACGAAAAGCTATATCTGTTAAAGGGTTATAAAATCCCAAGGCGAGCGGATTACCTGCCGAATCTTTGGCTAGAACAATATCACCAGCGCCGGGGTCTCCCTTAATCGCGGCAATCGCACCGGAAAATATCCAGGGATGACCGCGCAGCAAAGCCGCTTCCCGCCCCTTTTTCAGGGTTATTTCCGGATATATTATCGTTGGCATTGCGTCTTCAATATCTTTTCCCGCTTGAAATTGCAAGGCACATTATATTATAAACCTTTTGCAAAGAGTGTTATAATACCGAAATGTTGAAGGAGTTTAAAAAATGTATGCAGTAATAATGGCCGGCGGACGAGGCACAAGATTTTGGCCCCGCAGCAGAGAGAAAAAGCCTAAGCATTTATTAGATATACTCAGCGAAAAAACAATTATTCAGGAAACAGTTGACCGGATCAAACCACTGATCACTCCTGAAAATATTTTGATAGTGACGGGGAAGAAACATGCCCGCGCTTTGATGAAACAGCTTCCGGAAATTCCGTTCCGGAACATTATTATTGAACCGGAAGGGAAAAACACTGCCGCCTGCATTGGACTTGCCGCATTGCATATCCGGAAAATAGTTTCCGACGATATTATGGTCGTTTTGCCTTCCGATCACGCCATTGCCGATTCGCGTAAATTTATCGATGTCCTTGGCGCGGCGTCAAAAGTTGCCGCGCAAGAAGATGGATTGGTAACCATCGGCATTAAACCTTCCAGCGTTCAAACAGGTTTCGGCTACATTGAGCAGACTGATTCTTTTCAACACATAGCTGATGAAGAAGTTTTTCGCGTCAAATCTATCCGTGAAAAACCTGATTTCCAGCAGGCACAAACCTTTATTCAAAGCGGTAATTTTTATTGGAACAGCGGTATGTTTATCTGGAAGGCCTCGACCATATTGAAAGAAATTGGCCGCTGGCTGCCGGATTTATATGCGGGACTGATGAAAATTAATAAGGCTCTGGGAACTCCCGACGAAGCGAAAGTTGTACCTCGTGTTTACAGAAAGCTTAAATCCATTTCTATTGATTACGGTGTCATGGAAAAAGCTGATAACGTTTTCATGCTCCAGGGAGATTTCGGCTGGAGTGATGTAGGAAGCTGGGACGCTCTTTGGGAAATATCGGCCAAAGATAGTAAAGGAAACGTTCTAACCGGCGGCGGTAATGTGATTTTTGAAGATACTGAAGGCTCTCTGGTTTACAGTCCGCAAAAGCTGGTCGCCCTCGTTGGAGTAAAAGATTTAATAATAGTTGAAACAAAAGACGCGTTACTTATTTGTAAAAAAGGTTCCTCCCAAAATGTAAAAAAAGTAGTCGAGGAGCTGGAAGAAAAGCAGTTAACTAAATACTTATAATGCCAATTGATACTATTTCAAATATACCGGTTCTCCATTGACAATAAATTTCCCTTTTTTGAGCTCATCGATAATAATGCTCAGAGTGGTTTTTTCATCATCAAAGGTAATGATCAAAAAATCATTCCCTTTATTTTCGTGGTTTTTCACACCATCAACTTTTTTCAGGATAGAACCTATCCTGGCTTTTGTGTTTCAAGCAGAACAGCCGGGCACGGTCAATTGCACAATTATTTCCTTAGCCAGAGCAATACCCCCAAAAGATGCCAATAAAATGAAAGTTAAAAATACACTCAATATTTTTTTCATCTTCCACCTCATACTTGTTTTCTGGCTTTATAATAACTCCAAATCATTTCCAGAAGCAAATACAATTTACAATTGACAGACAAAAATAAATTTGTGATAGAGAGACAAACTATCTTCCAGAAGAAACATTAGAAAACTATGCCTATTATTTCAAGTGCATCCTTCATCCTGGCTTCGGCTTCGCCGCGACGGCAGGAACTACTGCGGTCGGTAGGATTGAAGTTCAAAACAATTCCTGCCCATGTTAATGAAAATTACCTTGCCGGAGAAAGTCCACAGCAACATGTCAAAAGGCTCTCCCATGACAAGGCGATAGTTATCGCCAAAAAATATCCCGAGGCATGGGTGCTTGGCGCCGATACAATTGTCCTCATTGACGGCCTTATTCTAGGGAAACCAAAAAACAAAACCCAGGCACTGGGTATGCTGCGGAGGCTCAGCGGACGCGCACATAAAGTATTTACCGGTTTCACTATTGCTCATGCGGACGCTAAAGTTTACCGAACGAAAGTCATTCAATCCGCCGTACAATTTAAAACAATCAGCCCCGAGGAGATGGAGTGGTACGCTTCTTGTGATGAACCCTACGACAAGGCCGGTGGATACGCTGTACAGGGGAAAGGCGCCTACTTCATCCAATCAATTCGCGGTTCTTATACAAACGTGATCGGGCTGCCGCTTTGCGAAGTTCTGGAAACATTAAAAAAACTGGAAACGATCAATTTTGGATAAATTATGGAAATAGATATTGCCGACAATATAAATGCGATTAAACAACGGATAGCTGCCGCTGCAGCAAGGTCTCAACGCACTCCCGATTCTATTAAACTTTTAGCCGTAACTAAAACTGTTTCTCCCCTATACATCGGCAAAGCGATTGACGCGGGCATTTCCATGTTCGGAGAAAATTATGTCCAGGAAGCAAAAGAAAAAATTGCCGCTATAGAAAAGAATGTTCAGTGGCACATGATTGGACATCTCCAAACCAACAAAGCGAAATATGCCGTCAAACTCTTCGACTATATTCATTCCGTTGACCGCATTGATCTGGCCCGGGAACTGGATAAAAAAGCCGGCCTGATCGGCCGTAAGATAAATATTCTGATTGAAGTCAATGTAAGTGGTGAAAAAACAAAAGATGGCATTCCGGCCAATGACGCTATTAATTTGATTAAAAATGTCTCCCAGTCGGAGAATCTTTCTGTGCGGGGACTAATGACAATGGCGCCCTATTTAGCCAATCCGGAGGATGCCCGTCCATATTTTAGTGCTCTGAGAAATCTTCGCGACAATATCATCCATGAAGGAATTACGGGTATTCATATGGAAGAACTTTCCATGGGTATGACTGATGACTTTGAGGTCGCTATTGAAGAAGGTGCAACAATTGTCCGCATCGGCAGGGCAATTTTCGGGAAACGAGGATAACTAATGATCGCTATTTTTCAGCAGTTAATGGTAACTTGCTTGACTAAGTTTATCTTTAAAGTATTTTTTATGAACTTTTAAATAGGCATCCACGACTGCCGCATCATATGCTACTCCTTTAAATCTGACGATTTCTGCAACAGCTGCATAAACACCCAGCGCCGACCGGTAAGGACGATAGGAAGCCATGGCATCAATAACATCCGCAAC
>DCVU01000052.1:6061-6401 GCA_002327415.1 Smithella sp. UBA2180 | reverse complement strand
TAATTATGGCAAAAAAAAACCGTGGAATTCTTTCTGCCCACGGTTCATTCCCCTTTTTAATGGTCATGATTTTATCAGGCAGACCTTTAAGTTAATAAAGATAAAAAAATAAAAGAAAACTGCCCTTTTCATAAAGTGAAATCTTAAGATTTTCATTGTTGCCTCTTCCTTAGGGCATATAGAGCAAATATCCCTTAAAAGTCAAGGAAAAAGAAACAAAATACCTCTGTGAGGGGTATCAATCGCCAAACCGCATTTAATCAGTTTTTATATATTATTCAATGCCGAGTTTCTCAATGCGGTAGCGCAATGAATCGAAGGTGACATTTAACAATTCGGC
>DCVU01000052.1:0-5952 GCA_002327415.1 Smithella sp. UBA2180 | reverse complement strand
AAAGCATAATTCGTCAGCAGTTCCATAGCATATGAAGAAATATCCCTGATCTCCTTACCGAACATCTGCGCATATTTTATTATAAAATAATTGATAAGAAGAGGAATATCTTCTTTACGTTCCCTTAACGGGGGCAGAGAGATAGGAATAACATTGAGCCTATAATAGAGGTCTTCACGAAAATCTCCTTTTCTTACCCTTTCTTTTAAATTCTGATTTGTCGCTGAAATAATGCGTACATCAACCTTAATATCTTCCGAACCGCCTATCCGCCTGAAAGTTCTTTCCTGAACTACCCTCAAGAGCTTGACCTGCAAAGATGGCGATAATTCGCCTATTTCATCAAGAAATATAGTGCCGCCGCGCGCCATCTCAAAGAATCCCGCCTTGTCGGCGTAAGCGCCCGTAAAAGAACCTTTCATGTATCCAAAAAGTTCGCTTTCCAGAAGATTTTCCGGTATTCCGCCGCTGTTAATGGCCACAAAAGGTTTTTTAGAACGGGAAGAGTTTTCATGAATAGCGCTCGCGACAAGCTCTTTGCCGGTTCCGCTTTCACCCAGTATTAAAATATTCGCCAGCGTATCGGATACTTTTTTTATTGTTGCGAATATTTTAAGCATTTCCCTGTTGGTTCCGATCATGCCGCAGAATGAATTTGCCGCATCTGTCAGTAATTTTTCCTCCTCGATATTATTTTCGATCAATCCTTTTTTCTGCAGGGCCGACCGCACAACTTTTTTAAGTTCTTCAATACTTCCGCCTTTTTCCACATAATCATAAGCTCCTTCTTTCATCGCTTTTATCGCTGTCTCTCCAGAAGCGTAAGCCGTAATAAGAATAACTTGCATATCAGGCCTCTGATCCTTAATGGCTTTAAGAAAATCAATGCCACTGATTTTAGGCATTTTCAAATCCGTAATAACCAGATCAAAGGCGGTCTTGCGGCATAAATCTATCGCTTTTACCGGCTCTCCTATGCTCGTTACATCGTAGCCTTCCTGGACAAGCATAATTTCCATGAATTCTCGCATGCCCTGATCGTCATCAACAACCAGAATTTTTGCCATACTTTATACCTCCGTTCATTTCAATAACAGCTCGGCATCAGAATATTAATGCCCATTTTCATTATTTGACAGGCAACCAGACATAACAGATAGTCCCCTGATTCACGGTACTCTCTATTTTAATTCTTCCATTGTAACCGTCAAGAATGTGATTAACAATAGTTAACCCCAATCCGGTTCCTTTCGTTTTATTAGTGAAAAAAGGTTCAAATATTCTGTTTAAATCATCCTTACTAATGCCGCATCCCGTATCCATAACTCTGATTTCGGAATATTCTTTCTTATCTTCCAATTCCACGATTTTAGTTTCGAAAGATAAAACACCTTCTTCTTCCATGGACTGAACAGCGTTGAGAACCATGTTATTAATAATTTGCCGCACCTGTTCTTTATTGGCAAATGCTTTTGCATTAAACAATAATTTTTTCTCAATCCTGATTTTGTCTTTCCATTCCGGAGACAACTTTATATGTTCCAGAACTTCTTCGACAACCTCTTTCAAATCAACTGATTCCCTTGATGCCGGAACTGAACGAGCCAGTAGAAGAAAATCACGGGCGAAGCTTTCTAACTGATCTTTGCTTCGTAATATTATCTCCATTAAACGCTTATTGGTTCCTTCCAGTTCCAATCCTTGTTTTAATAGTTCTATTGAACCGGTTATTGCCGCCAACGGATTGCGCACCTCGTGCGCCCATCCGGCCGCCATTTCACCGATTATTGCCATCTTTCTGTTCATTTCGAGCTTCTTTTCCATCTCTGTAATTTGCGTCAAATCCTGAAATATTAAGATTTTCCCGATTTGATTTTCGTTCCTTCCCTTCAATGGAGAAACAGACAACCCCAAATTAATTTTATCCACCTTTCCCCCATTGATTAAAACCTCAATCCGGTTTCTGAATTGTTTATCAATCATTTCTTCATTCATAAAAGGCAGAAATTCAGGAAAAACATCATCTATTTTGCTGCCTAATGTTTTTAACCGTGAAAATCCGGTAATTTCTTCCGCGGCGTTATTAAAAGTTTTAATAACATTTTGAAAATCAACAGTCATGACGCCGGTATAAACCGACTCCACAATGCTGCGAAAAAGCAAATCCAATTGATTAAATTCCGATTCTTTTTCTTCCAGTAAAGATCTTGTCTTTTTCTCTTGTTCGACAGCAAAACCGGCTAAAAAAGCTAAAATATAAAACGATACGATATGAACCAGAATATTAGTTAATACATCATAAGCGTTAAGATAATAATCATGTCCGATAGAAGAAACAAAAGGCATTAAGTTGAAATATTTAAGGTCTATAAGCACACCATAAAATATGCTGGCAACCGAAGCTATAACCACGCCTCCTTTACGGCCCAAAAATGGCACCGAATAAATTATTACCAGGGTGTAAAAAAGAGAATAATCAATTTGAATATTGTCGGTGATACCAACAAGAAAAGTGATCAAAAAAATATCAACAGTTAATTGTAAATAAATATTACTCCGTAAATTTTTTAGAAATTTCAAAAGAAAAATGTAAACAACCGAAAAAAAATAAAATGCAGCGGCAATAAGATAGAAAAAACTAATGGTTATTTGTGATATTGAAAATTCTTGTTTTCTGCTATCGATAAAAATAGTAGTTCCGAGAAAAAGTGTTACAAGAATAACTCTGGATGCTATTAAAATAAACAAACGCCTTGTATTTTTTTCTTTGATTAAGGCTTCGTTATACAGTACAGGCATTTAATTTCCTTTTTGAACCACGGGTATGAGTCCCCAAACAAGCTGTAATTTGAAAATCATATTATAATATTTTAACAGTTTTAGCTAATGAATTTGAACAATTTTCCTTGCAAAGAAAAATATTAAAAATATGCGCAGACCGTTAATTTATCTTTTAATCGCATTAATCGCCGGAATTTTTGCCGGAAGCTATTTCGCGGCGTCCCATTACTTATTATTAGCCATAATTACATTAATCCTTCTTTTTCTTATTATAACCATTAGAAACAAATGGCTGACTGCCGGATTCTTTTTAATTCTCTGTTTTATTTTTGTGCTTGGTTTCTTTGATATTCAAAAGCAACAATACTTTATTGAGCATAATCATCATGTCGTACAATATATCGATAAAGGCAAACTGGACATGGAAGGCATTGTTATAGAAAGTCCCCTCGCCTACCTCGATAGAAATGTTTTAATTGTACGTTGTCTGCGAATAATTAAAGATAAAACATACATTCCTGTCTCGGGCAATATTCGTCTGGCAATTCCAGCGGATTTAAATTTCCAATACGGTGATTTTATCCGTTTTCATTCAACTTTAAAAAGAATAAATAATTTTAACAATCCGGGTGGATTTGATTACGAACATTATTTGAACCTTCAGGGAATTTATGCCACTGGATTTATTGCTGATAATTCAAAAATTGTTCTTCTGAGACAAAATTCCGCAAATTCTATTAAATTAAAATTGGAATCATTCAGACTTTACTTAAAACAAATAATTTACAAAAACGCATCTGCTCCGCAAAGGGAAATTATTGAAGCCATGACGATCGGCAATCAAAATGAAATCCCCACAAATGTGCGTGACAATTTCAATAAAACAGGAACTTCGCATATCCTTTCTATTTCCGGCCTGCATATTGGAATGGTTGCGGCCACTGCTTTTTTCTTTGTTCTTCTTATTTTAAAATCATCGCAATACCTGATGCTCAGATTCAATATAATCAAAATAGCTGCGTCAGCAGCTTTTTTGATGGTAATAACTTACGCTTTCATTGCGGGAATGGAAGTTACTGTGCAACGGTCAGCTCTCATGGCGCTGATTTTTTTAATTGCCTTGATTTCGGAAAAACAAAAAGATCTTTATAACACACTGGCTCTGGCCGGATTAATTATTCTGGTTATTTCACCGGAAGCTCTTTTCGATATTTCCTTTCAGCTTTCTTTCATGGCTGTTTTAGCGCTCATTTACATTGTTCCCCGCTTCAGCGATCTAACTTTTTCGCAAAATGCGCTTATTCCATCATGGAGCCGGAGTATTATCCGGCATATATATCTGTCGGTTATTGTATGCTGTGCGGCGACAATCGGCACCTTGCCGTTAATCATGTATTATTTCAACCGTGTATCTTCCGTGACAATTATTGCGAATCTGATTGCCGTTCCCCTTTTAGGAACACTGGCGCTGGCTTTATGCATGTTTTTTATTCTATGCGCCTTCTTTTCCCCGGTAATTGCCGGCTATTTCATTAAACTGGCCTCTTACTTCACGCAAATATCTGTCGATATAATCAATAAATTAGCGGCACTTTCCTGGTCTTCTTTCAACACCACTAAACCTAACCTGATTGAAATTGCTGTTTTTTATTTATTTATTTTTCTTGTTATTCAATTTATTGACGAGGTGAAAAAAAGAAAAAGTCAAAAAGAATTTTCATCGCGCCGTTTCCGGGTTATAAAATATTTATTAACTATCACGGTTGTCTTCTTTGCGGCGGATATAATTTATCTTACCTTCAAGGATAAATTATCCTCTGATTTAAAAATTACAGTTATTGATGTCGGACAGGGAACTTCCACCCTGGTGCGATTTCCCGGCGGGGGAAATATGCTTATTGACGGCGGCGGTTTTTCGGATAGTTCCTTTGATGTTGGCAAAGCCGTTTTAGCTCCTTTTTTATACCATGAAAGAATCAGCAAGATTGATAATGTGGTGCTCAGCCATCCTCACCCCGATCATTTACTGGGACTGATTTATATTATGAATAATTTTGCCGTACGGCAGGCTTGGAGGTCGAATTTGCCTATTGATTTAGAAGATTTTCCTGAATGGGAAAAAGCAATCAAGCTTAACAAAATTAATGTGTCTCTGGTTTCCAATGAATTCCCGGGGAAAATATTTAACGGTGCCAGAGTCAACATATTATGGCCGCCAAATTATTCTATCCAAGATGTAAATAATCTTTCTTACGATGAAGTCAATGATTCTTCTCTGGTTTTAAAAATAACGTTCGGCAAGGTAAGTTTTCTTATCCCTGGAGATATCTCTGCCGATGTTGAAAAGCGGCTTATTGAATCCAAAACAAATTTACGCAGTGATGTTCTGGTGGTTTCACATCACGGCTCTAACCACTCCAGCAGTTCCGAATTCATTAAAGCTGTCGCTTGCCGTTACGCAATAGTAAGCGCGGGCAAAGCGAATGTATTCCACCACCCGCATCCGTCAACGCTGCAAAGATATAACGATGCCGGCGTTAATATTTTACGCACTGACCACGATGGAGCGGTAACTCTGACTACCGACGGAAATAATCTGAAAATAATCAGCTTTATTGTTGAAACTCCAATTCCGAAAGTAAAACCCGGCGTATGCTGGGCGCAGTAACCTGAAGGTCATCTTCGACGCAGCGGAATTGGTAAGTTGTAATGAGACACGCTGAAAACGAACGATGTGAAGTTTGAAGCGTTAGTCGAATTATCCAATAGCCAAAACCTATGGGGAACAATCCCGCGAAGCGGAGGGTTTCATACCCGTGATCAAACGCAAATAAATTCAATGACAATCTCTCTTGGTTTTAATCAGGTTTAAATGCGATCAATAACATTTTTCTTATAAATTTCTTGATTTTATGATTTTTGAGTTTATAATATAAACGTAAGCGAATCGTGTTTTTTATAACTTTTCAACAACTCTGGTTATCAGACTGGAGGCGCATTTTTAAAACTTCTGTAATCCAATGCGGCGTTTTCGCGTAAAGCTTAATAAGCATCATTAGCTGGCAATAAGGAGAATTCGCGGTATGAAAAGCAAAACAAAAACCATCTCCGAAAACAGAAAGTCTGCTAAAGCCGCAATTCCTAAAAAATCTTTATTATCCCTGAAAGATA